>JAEERM010000166.1 GCA_016285835.1 Fibrobacter sp. | reverse complement strand
TCCACCACCATTACCAAAAGAAATGGGACGGCAAGTTCCCGAGCAAGCCGCTGATGAATTCCAAGATCGTTTGGCGCATGCACCTGGTGAGCATCTTCGCGCTCATCTTCAGCATGGTCGTGTTCTTTGGAATTAGGTAGGGATTGTTGCCCGACGCTTTTTATGGCGTGTTGGATCAATATATTCTCCCTACCGCAAAAAAACTTTTTACGCACAATAAAGACATAAACCTGCCCCAAAAACGTCTATAAGAACAGATAGGAAAACACCCTATTTGCTAAACGGGAGCGTTCCCGTCACAAAAACTTGATTATGTTGACATATTCAAGATAAATAAATATATTATGGGCAATACATTCAAGGTCGAAAAAATTGATATCGTAAACAAGGAGATTGCAGAACTGCAACAAGAACAGCAAGACCTTTTGAAATCAGAATACGAGCTAATCGAAACAAAGGGTATTGAATATGTTCGTGTCAAACATCTGCAGAGCAAAATTTTTGAGATTAAATCAAAGGACAAAATCAAACTTGCAAAACAAAGGTTGAAAGAGGTTTGACAATGCCGTACGTATACGTCAAAGATTCTGAAGGTTATGTTTCCAAAAAGCTGATATCTAAAGTTTGCAAGGGCGAAAAAATCATCTCAAAAAAGGCATACCAGAAAGCCTCGGGACTCGCCTACTACGAAAAAGAATTCGGTCATGGAGGAGCAAGAGAAAACGCAGGAAGAAAGCCGAAATATTCTCAACCGTTAAAAATCCAGATGCGCGTCACAAAAGAAGAAAAAGATTTCATCTCTTACGCCCGTGAACGCGGCTTGATTCTTGCCAATTTGATGAAAGCTTGATAATCTCATATTGCTATATTGTAGCGCATGGAAAACATCATCGAGACTTTGAATGCGGTGGGGCAGCAGGAGCTGGCGGCCCGCCTTGAATCGTTGAGCGGGGATGCCCGCAAGAATCTGGAACGCGACATTTTGAGCCAGGACTGGGAAGAGCTCAAGGCTCTCTACGCCGAAAAATCAAGCGCATCGCTTGAAGACAACGTTTCGAGCAACTTGAAGCCAATGCCGTTCAAAATTGCGGTCGACGACCTGCGTTATGATTTCTGGAAGGAGACTGGCGAAATCCTGCTTGGCAAAGGCCAAGTTGCGGCATTCCTCGTCGCGGGCGGGCAAGGCTCTCGCCTCGGTTTCGACGGTCCCAAGGGCATGTTCGACATCGGCCTACCGAGCCACAAGAGTTTGTTCCAACTGCAGGCGGAACGCTTGCTGAACCTCTCTGCACGAGTGGAGCATCCCATCCCCTGGTGCATCATGACGAGCCCCCTCAACCACGAGGCGACAGTCAACTTCTTTACCGAGCACGACTTTTTCGGGTACGCCCGCGAGAACATCCGCTTCTTTGAGCAGGGCACCATCTGCGCTCTCGATCCGAACGGCAAGGCCATCGTCGACGAGAACAACCGCCTCGCCCTCGTCCCCGACGGCAACGGTGGCTGCTTCCGCGCCCTTTCCCAGAGCGGCACGCTCGCCTGGCTCGTAGAAAAAGGCGTGCAGTACGTGTTCCTTTACAGCGTCGACAACGCGCTCTGCCGCATCTGCGACCCGGCCTTCATCGGAGCCCTCGCAGCCGAAGGCCGCAGCCTCAGCGCCTCCAAGGTGGTCCACAAGGCGAGTGCCCAAGAAAAGGTGGGCATTTTCGCTTTGCAGAACAACAAGCCCGGCGTCGTCGAATACAGCGATTTGCCCGAGAACTACCGCGACATGACCAACCCCGACGGGAGTCTCACCTTCGACGGCGGGAACATCGCGATTCACTTATTCAAAATCGCAGGGCTCAGGAAACTGCAAACCAGCCGCCTCCCCTGGCATACCGCCCGCAAGACCGTCTGCGGCATCGAGAAATGCTGGAAGTTCGAGCAGTTCCTGTTCGACGCGTTCCCGCTGCTCGGTTCCATGATGCCGTTCGGCGTCCTCCGCGAAGAAGAATTCTCCCCGGTCAAGAACGCCGACGGGAACGATTCCCCGAAGACGGCCCGCAACATGATCGGCCGCCTGCACCGCGAATGGCTGCGCAAGGCGCACGTGGCAATCGACCCCAAGAAGCTCTACGAAATCTCCCCCACCATCAGCTACGCCGGCGAAGGCCTCAAGCAGAGCGTGTTCGACAGGGAAATCGGGAGAAATATTCTGGAATTTGAAGAATAGTAAGAAAAGGTTCGAGGCTCGAGGCTCGAGGCACGAGCCTAATGTAATCAAGTGAATAAATTCAAATACATTATCTATAAATTCACTTTCGGAGCACTTCTGCGGGTGCCGGATGTTTTCTATTCGGTGCTGTTTGCCATCGTATTCCCGATATACAAGGCGCTCCACACCAAGCGGGCCTACGGGCGCGTCGTGAAGCACCTGGAAGCGGCCAGAAAATACATGGAAACGCAGGGTCAGGACAGCGTTCCCATGCAGAAAGTGACCGCACGCGACGTATTCAAAGGCATCTACTGGAACGCACTCGATTCGTACCGCGGCCTCGCCCGCTTCAAAAGCGTCACCCGCCGCATCGTCTACGAGAACGAAGAAATCATCCGGGACGCCGTTGCCGAATGCGCCAAGGCCGGGAAACCCATCGCAGGAATCAGCATCCATCAGGGTTCTTTCGAGCTCCTGCACCGCGCACTCTGCCGTTACAGCGAGCATGTCCACCTGATTACCGATTCCGTCGGCGACGAGGCCTTCCGCAAGTGCCTCGAAGACCTCCGCAGCGACCCGCACCTCACCGAATACCACCCCGAAGAGACCGGGCGGCTCATCCGCGACCTGTTCAAGACAAAGGGCATCCTCGCGATGGTGTACGACCAGGGCCGCAACACCAAGGGGAACACGGTCGAGCTGTTCGGGCGGCCCACCACGCTTTACCTGCGGCTCCTGCAAAAAGTGAACGAGATGGGAGCAGGCATCGTCACGTTCCGCACCTGGACCGAGCGAAAACGCATCATCATCCACTTCGAGACCTACTACCCGCCGCATTACGACAAAATTATAGGGGGAAATGCGCCAGCAGACGTAAAGAGTACCGAAAGTCCGCTTCTCGGCGCCATCGCCCGCGAGACCGAACAGTGGATAGCGGAGCACCCCGACCAGTGGAGCTGGAACTACCACGGAAACTTTCTAAATTTGTCGCCGAGGATATAAAATGGCATTGAACGCAGACGAAGAGTTCCAGCTGGAATGGCTGAAGAACCACCGCATCGAGGACAAGGACGAGGAAATGCGCCAGCAGGCGGAAAAGGAAGCAGCCGAGCACCCCGTGCGCGCCCAACGCGGCCGCAAAATGCGCCGCAGCCCGGCAGCCTGGGAACTCCCCGTCCCCGAAGACGAAATCGACCTCCACGGATTCACCGCCGACGAAGCCGCCGAGGCCGTGGAACGCCGCATCGACGACCTCCTCATCGCCGGACTGAGCGTACTGCGCATCATCCACGGCGGAGGGAACCCCGAATACGGCAACGTGAAGCACATCATCGACCGGAAAGTCCGCTCCGAATGGAAAAACAGGGTCATTTTCTACAAGGTTGAACCCGACAACGCAGGGTCCAGCATCATGAAAATCGGGAAACCCCGCCCGACAGTCCCCCAGAAACGGAAAAAACGCTAAAAAACCATTTTTTTCGTGACTTTCCCCTTTGACAACCGACAACATTTAACTATCTTTGAGCCCACAAGAACGGAATATAGCTCAGCCTGGTAGAGCGCTTGCTTCGGGAGCAAGAGGTCGTGAGTTCGAATCTCGCTATTCCGATAAAACGAAAAAAGGACACCGCCAAGGTGTCCTTTTCGTTTTATGGAATGTCTAGCAAGATGAGAACTCACGTAGAGTCAGCTTTTGTATTTTTCAGGGCTTCAGTGCGAGAAGTTCCGCTTCTGTGATGTTCATTTTCTTGGCAATGCGTTTCACGAAAAGCTTCATCTTCTTTTCGCTATTCGCCTGCTCTTGCAAAATGCCTTCTTCGCGACC
>JAEERM010000165.1 GCA_016285835.1 Fibrobacter sp. | reverse complement strand
AGGCGATGGCCGGTTCCGACAAGAAACAGGCTATCAAGACCTGGTCCCGTCGTTCCACAATCGTCCCCGATATGGTCGGACTTACGTTCTCCGTGTACAACGGCAAGCAGTTCCTCCCTGTCTATGTGACCGAAAATATGGTCGGCCACAAGCTCGGCGAATTCGCTTTGACCCGTACGTTCCGTGGCCACCGTAAGACTGAAACTGCTGCTGGAGGCAAGAAGTAATGCAAGCTGTAGCAAAAGTGAAAAACGTCCGTTATGGCGTCCGCAAGCTCCGTCGCGTTGTCGACCTCGTCCGTGGCAAGTCCGTTGACGAAGCGTTCGCGATGCTCTCCATCCTCCGTACGCAGACCAAGGGTGCCCCGCTGGTTGAAAATGCTCTCAAGTCCGCTGTTGCGAACCTGAAGCAGAAGTCCGCCGCTCCGGTTGCTGCCGAAGAAATCGTGATCAAGGCCATCACCGCTGACGGTGGCACCATCATGAAGCGTATCCACCCGCGTTCCCAGGGCCGTGCTTTCCGTATCGAAAAGCCGCTCTCCCACATCACCGTCGTCGTCGCAGACAAGGAGAAATAACAATGGGTCACAAAACTCATCCTAATGGTCTTCGTCTTGGCGTTATCCGCGGTTGGGAATCCAAGTGGTATGCCGAAGACAAGTTTGCCGATCTTCTCTACGAAGATATCGTGCTCCGTCGCTACCTGATGAAGCGTTTCGAACATGCCTCCCTTTCCAAGGTCGGCATCGAACGCACCGTCAAGAAGGTCAATGTCAACCTCTTTACCGCCCGCCCGGGTATCGTCATCGGTAAGAAGGGCGAAGAACTCGAACGCCTCAAGGGCGAACTCCAGTTCCTCACCGGTAAGGAAATCTACATCAGCGTCCACGAAATCAAGCGCCCCGAAACGGATGCCAAGCTCGTCGCTGAAAACATCGCCCGCCAGCTCGAAAAGCGTATTTCCTTCCGCCGCGCCATGAAGCGCGCCATCCAGAGCGCCATGCGCATGGGTGTCGAAGGTATCAAGGTGCAGTGCGGTGGCCGCCTCGGCGGTGCCGAAATTGCCCGTGTCGAAAAGTACGCCGAAGGCCGCGTGCCTCTGCACACCCTCCGTGCCGACATCGACTACGCCACTGCTATCGCCAAGACCGTTTATGGTGCCATCGGCATCAAGGTCTGGATCATGCACGGCGAAAAGATCGGCAAGGACGTCATGAACGACAACAAGAGAGAGAAGTAATATGCTGAGTCCTAAAAGAACATTACATCGTAAGCAGATGAAAGGCCGCATGAAGGGTGTCGCCTCTCGCGGCAACTCCATCGCCTTTGGCGAATTCGGCATTCAGGCTCTCGAAAAGTGCTGGCTCACGGCACGTCAGATCGAAGCTGCCCGTATTGCCATGACCCGTAAGATCAAGCGCGGTGGCCGCGTTTGGATCCGCGTGTTCCCCGACAAGCCGGTTACCCGTCACCCCGCCGAAGCCCGTATGGGTAAGGGTAAGGGCGCCGTCGAATTCTGGGCAGCCGTGATTCTGCCGGGTCGCATCATTTTCGAAATGGGCGGTGTCGAACGCAACCTCGCCATGGAAGCTCTCCATGTCGCGGCCCAGAAGCTCCCCCTCAAGTGTAAAATCATCGAAGAATCGGAGATCTAATGAAAGCACGTGAATTGAAAGAACTGGGCGTTGACCAGCTCAAGGAAAAACTGGCTCAGTTGAATCTCGATTTGTTCAATTACCGCATGACTGCGAAGCTCGGTAATTTGGAAAAACCCTCCTTGATCCAGACGACCCGCAAGGACATCGCCCGTATCAAGACCATCCTCAGCGAAAAGGCCAAGGCATAAGCCGGCAGGAGCAGGAAATGGATAGAAACCTTCGTAAAGTCAAGCAGGGTGTTGTCAGTTCCGACAAGATGGACAAGACTATCACGGTTGTGGTCGAAAACCGCAAGCGTCATCCCATGTACAACAAGATCATGACCACCACCAAGAAGCTCAAGGCCCACGACGAAAACAACGAAGCGGGTGAAGGCGACCTGGTGGAAATCATGGAAACTCGTCCCCTCTCTGCGACGAAGCGCTGGCGCCTCGTCCGCATTGTGGAAAAGAAGAAGTAAACTCCTGGAGTAAGGCGAATTATGATTCAAGAAGAAACCAGACTCGTCGTGGCTGACAACAGTGGAGCCAAGGAAGTCGCCTGCATCCGTGTTTTGGGTGGCACGAACCGTCGCTATGCTAGCATCGGTGATGTCATCAAGGTAGCCGTTAAGGACGCTATCCCCCAGAGCAAGGTGAAGAAGGGTTCCGTGGCCGACGCTGTCGTCGTGCGCACTCGTAAAGAAATCTCCCGTCCGGACGGAACGTTCATTCGTTTCTCGGACAATGCGGTTGTCCTCATCACTAAGGACGGTGAACCGCGTGGAACCCGTATTTTTGGACCGGTGGCTCGTGAGCTCCGCGACAAGAAATACATGAAAATCATCTCCCTCGCACCTGAGGTTCTCTAATGGCTAACATCAAGAAGAACGATAACGTCAAGGTGATTTCCGGTGCCAACAAGGGCAAGACCGGCACCGTGATCAGTGTGAAGGCCGGCAAGGTGGTCGTTTCGGGCGTGAACGTCCGCAAGCGTCACGAGAAGCCGAGCCAGACAAACCAGGCCGGTGGAATCATCGAGAAGGAACTCCCGATCGACATTTCCAACGTGATGCTCCTCGAAGGCAGCACCCCGGTCCGTACCCGCAAGCTCCGTGAAGCCGGCAAGAAGGCCGTCCGCGTGAGCGTCAAAACCGGAAAGGCTCTGTGAGGTATAACATGAACCAGATGAAGCAATTCTATCTCGAAAAGGTCGTTCCGGCTTTGCAGGCTAAGTTCGCCTACAAGAACGTGATGATGATCCCGCGTCTCGAAAAGATCGTCCTCAACATGGGCGTGGGCGCTGCTTCCCAGAACCGCAAGATTCTCGACGAAGCTGTCGACACCCTCACCGCCATCACCGGCCAGAAGGCCGTCGTGACCAACGCCAAGAAGGCTATCGCCCAGTTCCACCTGCGCGAAGGCATCGGTATCGGCGCCAAGGTTACGCTCCACGGTGACAACATGTGGGATTTCCTCTACCGTTTCATCAACATCGACCTCCCGCGTGTCCGCGACTTCCGTGGCCTCGCTCGTCGTGGTTTCGACGGTATGGGCAACTTCACCCTTGGCATCAAGGAACAGACGATCTTCGTCGAAATCGACATCGACAAGATTTCCCGTACATTCGGTATGGACATTTCCTTCGTGACTTCCGCTAAGACGGACGACGAAGGCCGTGCCCTTCTCGAAGAACTTGGACTCCCCTTCAGGAAGTAAGGTAGCACCATGGCTAGCAGAAGAATGATTGAAAAATGCAAGCGTACTCCGAAGTATACCGTTCGTGGGTACAACCGTTGCAAGCGTTGCGGTAGGCCGCACGCCTTTATGCGCCGCTTTGGCCTCTGCCGTATTTGCTTCCGCGAAATGGCACTCGCCGGCGAAATTCCCGGTATCACAAAGTCGTCTTGGTAAGGAGAGTATAACTCATGGCAATGACTGATCCTATCGCCGATATGCTCACCCGTATCCGCAATGCCTCTACGGCAAAGCTCCCCGTGGTGGACATTCCTGCCAGCAACTTGAAGCGTGAAATCGCTCGCGTGCTGCAGGAAAAAGGTTTCATTAAAAAGTTCGTCGTCGTCGATGACGGTAAGCAGGGTCTCCTGAAGATCCTCCTCCGTTACACCAACGGCGCCGCCGCAATCCAGGGCCTCCAGCGCGTTTCTACGCCGGGTCTTCGTCACTACGTTGACGTGGCCAAGCTCCCGCGCGTCCGCAATGGCCTCGGCTATGCGATTATCTCTACATCTCAAGGTGTGATGACCGACCGCGAAGCTCGCGAACAGAAGGTTGGCGGCGAAGTCATCGCTAAGGTCTGGTGAGGTAAAGATGTCTCGTATTGGAAAAGCTATAATCACTATCCCCGCTGGCGTCAAAGTTAACGTCAATGGTCAGAACATCAAG
>JAEERM010000058.1 GCA_016285835.1 Fibrobacter sp. | reverse complement strand
GATCCTATGGTACGTTCGGCCTTCAAAGAAGCCAAATGCCACAACTGCTCGAAGAAATAAACAACATCAGCAAAACATATTCCAACTTCATCTTCCTCGACGAGAACAAAATGGGCAACCACGACTACCCAGACGAATTGGCTCAAGATGCAGGCCACCTGTCTACAGACGGTGCAAAGAAAATGTCCGTACGCCTAGATTCCCTGTTGAGAACCTTAGAGTAAAAAACAAATTCCCTACCGTCTATTTTTCTATCTTTGTGCGCATGAAAAAATATCACTTGGCCACTTACGGCTGCCAGATGAACGAGTACGATTCGGCGCTCATAGCCCAGAAAATGGACATGCTGGGTTGCATAGAGACCGCAACTCCAGAAGACGCCGACTATATTATCGTGAACACCTGCAGCGTACGCGAGAAGGCCGAGGATACAGCCATTGCGCGCATTTTCCAGTTCAAGCCCATCAAGGAACGCAACCCCAACCTGAAGATTGTGATTTGTGGTTGCATGGCCAAGAACCGCGGCCCCGAACTCCTGAAGAAAATGAAGTTCGTGAACTACGTGGTGGGGCCGGACCAGTACAAGAAAATCCCGGAACTTTTGACGGGGCAACACCACGGGCATCACCGCATGTTCCTGGAAGAAGACATCGGTGAAAACTACCTAGGCGACTACGCGAAAATCAAAACGGATTTTAGCACCTACGTGGCGATTCAGCGCGGGTGCAACAAGCGTTGCAGCTACTGTATCGTGCCGTACCTGCGTGGCCCCGAAAAGTACCGTGAAATGGACGACGTGCTCGCCGAAATTCGCAAGGCCGCCGACCAGGGCATTACCGAAGTGACTTTGCTGGGCCAGACGGTGAACGCCTACAAGACCGAAGGCGGAAACTTTGCAACACTTTTGACGAAGGTTTCCGAAATTGGGGGCATCCGCCGCATCCGTTTCACAAGCCCGCACCCGAGGCATTACACGAACGAACTCATCGACGTGCTGCTCAACAACCCGAAGGTTTGCCACTACGCGCACATCCCAATCCAGAGCGGTTCCGATGCCATGCTCAAGAAGATGCGCCGCCAGCACAACATGGAGCAGTACCTCTCCGTCATCGAGCAACTGCGTAGCAAGGACCCGTACTACGGCATTTCGACGGACGTAATTTGTGGATTCGTGGGCGAAACAGAACAGGATTTTGAAGACACGCTCAAGGCCTTTGAAACATGCCAGTTTGACTCCGCTTTCATGTTCATCTACAGTCCTCGCAAGGGCACAGAATCGTACAAAGAAGCCGAGACACTGACCGAGCAGGAGAAGTTGGAACGCCACACACGCCTCGTGGAACTGCAGAACGCCATCACACTCAAACGTAACGAGATGATGATTGGCCGCACGGAGGAACTGCTGGTGGAAAAGAATTCCATCCGCGACGAGACGGAGATGCGAGGTCGCACTGACAACTTCAAGAAGGTCGTGTTCAAGCCCGCAGAAGGCCGCATCGTGAAGCCGGGCGACTATGTGAAAGTTAAATTGGATGATATTAGAGGATGGACGATTAGAGGGAAATTGATAATTGATAATGGATAATGGATGATTGTGGTGTGAGGTAATGAAGATGAAGTTTTGGAATGTTCGCGGAATTGCCGCTATTTTGTTCTTGATTTGCGGCACAAGCGCTTTTGCGCAGTCGATGGCGGATGCGCAAAAAGCTTACGTCGCAGGGAACTGGAAACAGGCAGCCACATCCTTTGAACAAGCATGCCCCAAGCAACCTGTAGACAGTCGCACAGAATGTTATTTGTGGAATGTCCTCGCGCTTTCGCAGACGGGCAATGCGAACGACTTCGCCAAGGCCGGGAAGCGCCTCGACAGCCTCATCGAAAAGACAAATCCGCAAAAGAAGGTCTACGCCGACCTCATGATGACGCGCGCCCAGTTCCAGCTGTATCTCGGCAAATACGAAAACGCAGCAAGCGCACTCATCCACGCCATCGAGACCTCGAAAACGGAACAAGCCCCCGTACTCCAGAAAGTCTGCACCGCAGTCCAGGCAAAAATCAAGCAAGACGCATTGAACGAAGCCTGTTCAAACCTCGGGAAAGAACAGCCAGCAAAGGCCGCAGCAGCCCAAGCCACACCTCAAACCACCGCCAAAACCACAGCCCAAGCCACAACAACACCAGCCCTTATTGACCTCCCCGATTTTGATTCCGATACAAAAGAAAGTTCCGAAAAAGCCCCACCGGCATCTGCGGTTCAGCCCCATCCGGAGGAATCCTGGACACTCCAGTTGGGAGCTTTCAGCATGAAACCCAACGCCGAAGCGCTTGCAGAGAACCTAAAAAAACGGAAAATTCCATGCCGAATTGTTGAACAACCGCAGGAAACAAGGACTTTATATGTAGTCCAGACAGGTGATTTTATCTCCAAAGAAAAGGCCGTAGATTACGGAGCGCGCGAACTTTCGCCGTTAAATGTTGATTTTCGCCCGACTTTAAAGAAATAATTACCTTAAAATTGCCGATTTTGTACCAAAACGGCCAATTATTTCCTTTTTTTAACCTTTCAAGGTAACGAAAAAATACTATATTTGAGGCACACCCTAGCCGGGGTGGTGAAATTGGTAGACGCGCCGGACTCAAAATCCGGTACTCGCGAGAGTGTGAGGGTTCGATTCCCTCCCCCGGCATTAAGGCTCGGAAATTGAGGTTAAGATGGCTAAATGGCGTAACGTTATGACAATGGTACTTGTAGCTGGCTCTATGGCTCTAGCTCAGTACGACTACGACTACGATGAATCAACTTCTTCTGATACCGAGCAGTCCTATTCCTACGGCGAAGCCGACGACGACGGAGACTTCGACAAGATGGATGCAGCAGATGCAAAGAACAAAGCTCAGAATGAAGCTAAAAACGAAGCAGAGCAGCCCATCCCGACCGACGAAGAAACTAAAGTAGGTAAAGCAAAAGCTAGCGGGGACGAGTGGGAGGGATTCCGTTACGAAGAAATGGGCCTCACACAATGGGAATTCCAGCAAGCTAAGGAAGAAGGCGTAACACGTGAAAAACTGACTCACTTGGTTGAAATCGGCATCCGTCCTTCTGAATATTTGCAAAAGCCGTGGTTGCGCCTTGGCGTGACCGAGGAACAGTGGTTGAGCCAGCGTTCCGAAGGCCTTGAAGATGCAGACATTGACCGTTCTTACAGGAACCGTTCTGGCGACCAGGCATACGCCTACCTTTCTCTCCTGGTCCCGTCGCTCTATCAGTGGAAGGTCGGACACACGACCAAGGCTGTATGGATCGACGCCCTTTGGATTGCCGGTGTGGGCGCTACCGCATACATGGCAGTCGACAAGCAGGACAACTGGTTCTACTTCTTGATTCCCGTTGCCGCAGCCCATATTTGGTCTTTCGCAGACGCCTTCTTTAGCACACAGTGGGCCAACAACCCCGATGCAAACCGTTTCAGTTTCGGCATTCTCCCGACCCCGGACAAGGGTGTCGCCAGCATGCTGCAGATGAAATTTTAGGATCATGCAGCTAGAGCTGTTAAAAAGTAAAATTCACAGAGCCACAGTCACCGACGCAAACCTGAATTATCAGGGTTCTATTACTATTGCCCGTGATTTGATGGATGCAGCAAACATTCTCCCTTACGAAAAGGTGGGAGTGCTCGACGTGAACAACGGCAACCGCCTCGACACATACGTCATTGAAGGTCCCGCCAAGTCCGGCATGATATGCCTGAACGGTGCAGCAGCCCGTCTGGTTCAGCCCGGCGACCTCGTGATTATCGTTGCCTACGCGTCCATGACCCCGGAAGAAGCCAAGAACTGGCAACCCACGGTTGTCCACGTAAACGAAAAGAACGAAATAGTGTAAAGTAGAGACTAGGATCTAGGGGTCAGGATCTAGTGCAGCCTCTAGTTTCTAACATGGCGAAACCATCATTATCTACTCTAGCCTCTAGCCCCATCTCCCTAGCCTCTAATTACTATATTCCTAACATGCGGTCAATGTTATTGGCAATCGCCCTTGTATCGTTCGCTTTTGCGGCAAATTCCGCAAAAGGGGATTCCTCTATTGCCGCAGTAGCCATTCCCGACACCATCTACGACACGGTCTACGTCGCTACCGACGACGGTATTCCGTGGAACCACGAAAATTTCCCGCGAGAGCGCTTGCTACGCCACCCCACATTCGACCCGGCCCTGACCGTTGCCTATACTTATTCGGCAAGCTTCATCGGCGGCTCGTTTGGAACTTTCGCGCAGCAAAGCTACCTCGCCCACTGGAACTACGAATTCTCGCCGGATTTGCACCTTTTCGGTGCAGTCGGCCTCTGGATGCCGCTATACAGCAATTTGAACTACAACATTCCCAGGGAAGACGTGCAACAAGGTACCGTCCGACCAGTCATCCCGAACGTCGGACTAGAGTACCGGATTAACAATAATGCCTACCTCCGCATCGGCGTAACCAAGGAAGATGACGCTTTAAGAGCCTACGGGCCAATGCACCGCTACTACGGTCCCTGGAGAAATTCTAACTTTTACCCGTGATGCGTTTTTTTATCATGTTGGTGTTCGTTGCTCTACTTGCGCTTGCTACTGGGTGCAAGGAAAAGGAGCCGCCCAAAGTTCAGGAAAAACGGAAGTATGCGGGCTCGCTAGAAGTCCTAAACAGCTGTGGAGAAGTGGGGTCAGCCGCAAAAATGACCTCGTTCCTGCGCAGGAACGGGTTTGACGTGGTCAGCTACCGCAACGACCTTCTCCAGAACTACGACGAGACCATACTCGTCCTGAGAAATCCTGAATGGGAAGGCGCCCAAGCGTTAGCACAGACGCTCCAAACGAAGAACATCATGAAAGTCGCAAGCAAACGAGCAAACGACATAGACGCTACTATTTATATAGGTAAGGATTTTAAACAAATCATAGAACCCGAGCAGGGAGAAATAAATGACAAAGAATAAGCAAGAACTTCCCCAATCCGTCCAGGTCGGCGCAAGCATCCTGTTTGAACTCCGCGCCCAGAACGTGCAGTTGATTGACCTGCGCGGCATCAAGGACGTGACCGACTTTTTCCTCGTGGCCACCTGCGAAAGCGAAGCCCAAATGCAGGCCATTCTGAACGAACTGCGTAAGGAATTCAAGGCAAACAAGCTCCCGTCCGTGGGCGTGGAATACAAGGAAGGCGTTCGCTGGGCCGTATTCGACGCCGGATTAGACCTGATGGTCCACCTGTTCGAAGAAGAAAAGCGCGACGAAATTTCCCTTGACCGCCTCTACGCCGATGGCAAGATCGTGGAACTCGACGAAAACGACTTTGTAAAGACAACCGACAAGAAGGCCGACGACAATGAACTCGTTTGAGCAAGAAATCGCAGAGGCGCTCGCCGCCACCGGTTCCTTCGAAAAGGACGCCGCCCTGAAACTTATCTCCGTGCCGCCTGACACCAGCCACGGAAACTTTACCATTCCGTGTTTTTCGCTCGCCAAGGTGATGCGCAAGGCCCCGAAGATGATTGCCGAAGACTTGGCCGCCCAGGTGAAGCTCCCGGCAGGACTCTCGAAGGTGGAAGCCGTGAACGGCTACCTGAACTTCTTCATCGACCGCGGATTCCTCGCGAAGTCGACGCTCGAAGAAATCGCCGCGAAGGGCCTCGAATACGGGCACGCCGCCCCGAACGGGAAGGTCGTGTGCATCGACTTCAGTTCCCCGAACATCGGCAAGGAACTCGCCTTCCACCACCTGCGCTCCACGATGATTGGAAACTCGCTTTCCCGCATCTACAAAGCTGCCGGTTACAAGGTGGAACGCATCAACCACCTCGGCGACTGGGGTACCGCTTTCGGCAAGCTCATCGTGATGTACCTGCGCGAAAACCGTCCCACCGACGACGCCACGCTCGACAGCCTCACCGTGAAGGAACTCAACATCCTTTACGCAGCCTTCTCCAAGGCCAGCAAGGAAGAGCCGGACCTCGAAGACGAAGCACGCACCGCGTTCACCAAGCTCGAACAGGGCGACGAATTCTACCGCAAGCTCTGGACCGCCTTCCGCGCAGCAACCCTCAAAGAACTCATGCGCATCTACGACATGATGGGCGTGGGCTTTGACCACTATACCGGCGAATCCTTCTTCGAAGACAAGATTCCGGCCATTCTCGACGAACTCCGCGAAAAGAACCTGATGGTCAAGAGCCAGGATTTGGATGTGGTGATGCTCGACGAATTCGATCTGAATCCCTGCCTTATCCGCAAGAGCGACGGCTCTACCCTGTACGCCACGCGTGACCTCGCCGCCGCCTGCTACCGCAAGAAGGAATACAACTTCGACAAGTGCCTCTACGTGGTGGACCTCGGACAGGCACTCCACTTCAAGCAGGTGTTCCATGTTTTGAAGAAGATGGGCCGCGAGTGGTACAAGGACATGTACCATATTCCGTTCGGCGTGATCCTGCAGCTGGTCGACGGCAAGTGGGAAAAGGGCAAGACCCGCACGGGTACCGCAAGCCTGCTTCGCGACGTGATTGAAGCCGCCCAGAAGAAGATTCTCGAATTCATCGACGAGAAGAATCCGAACCTCGAAAATAAGGAACTCATCGCACGCCAGATCGGTATTTCTGCACTCACCTTCAACGACCTCAAGAACAGCCGCCTGAAGGATGTGCGTTTTGACTGGGATGCCGTGATGAGTTTCGAAGGCGATACCGGTCCGTATGTGCAGAACGCCCACGTGCGCCTGTGCAGCATCATGCGCAAGGCCGGCATTGAACGCGCGGACCTCGCCGCCGCAATCAAGGACGTGAACTTTGCCGAACTCGGCGACGATGCCGCTTACAGCCTCATCAATATTCTGTCGAAGAAGGGCAAGAAGATTCTGGATGCCGTCGCCGGTGATGAACCGAGCGTTCTCGCCCAGTACGCCCTCGAAATCGCAGAAGCTGCCCACAAGTTCATCCACGAAGACCGCGTGCTCGGAAGCGCCGAGGAGAAGTCCCGCCTGTTCCTGGTTCAGGCCACGCAGATTGTGCTCGAAAACGTGCTTGATTTGCTCGGTCTCTTCCCCATCAGGCAGATGTAGCAGCGCGCTTCGCGCAGTAGGAAGTAGACAGTAAAAAGCGAGAGCTTTCAAGCTCTCGCTTTTTATTTTTTCTTGAATTTGAAAGGAACCGTTACTTTAGATTCAAAATCAGCCTTTTCAAATGTCCAGGTAGCAACTTCATCGCAAATAGCCTTGTCAAATTCCTCATTTTCGGAATTCGAGGATTGCTTTTCCACCTTTGTAACCTTGCCATCCGGGTCTATGGTGAATTTCACAAAGACCTCAACCTGAACAGGCGCATCGGGATGCTCTAGATTCTTGACATCCTTTAGACGGGGTAAAAACTTTGCAAACTTTTTGTGAATCTTATCCATCAGCGGTCGATTCTTTGAAACGACATCGAGTACTCCTTTAATAGAGCGAGTTCCCTTCCCCACAACCATTTCTATCTGAGAAATAGGCTTATACGCAGAAAAAGAAAGGTGCGAATCCGTAATACGCAGCCAACTTGTATTGCAGTGATGCTTTATACTTTCACGCGACTCGATTTCATTTTTACTGTATTTTTTGAGTTGCAATTTTCTATACACCTCGTCACCAAATTCTTCATGCCTTGCCAGGAGACGAATCTTGGTAAAACCGGCCGCCTTTAGCTTACCGAGAAACTTCTTGTATTTATAGATGCTTTCGTCCTGATAAGGGAACGAGAAATTCAGTTCGTTCTGGTCTACCTTCCCTGCATTATTCTTGCGCACATCCTTCAAAAAATAAGCAACGGAATCAGGCGATGCTTGAACGACCTTATAGACCCTCGCCCAGACAGGGCGCTCGCGAGTAGTGTCACTCGTAAAGATTCGAGTGGTTAAAGCGTCAACGGTCGTTACAGAAAAGGGTTGGTTGTACTTCACGACAAAATAGCCGTCTAGGACAAGGACATTCATGCCGTATGTACTGGCTTCACAAAAATTCTTGTTGTCACGAAATTCATCAATGGCAATAGAAGCAAAGATATCTTCAAGACCTTCCCCTAAGCCGTTAGGAAAACGAGCCGTTTCCGAAGGACGCGACACCTGTGCAAACAGCGCAACATTCAATAAAAGAATCGTAAAAACTAGGCGCACCATAGCCTATATATACAAAAGAATAGAGCGAAAAATTACTTGCCGGATTCTCGTGCGACCTGTTCGAGGCCATTGGCCCATTCGGTCCGAATTTTCTGCTTGAGTTTCTTGGCGAGCTCAGGCCTACGAACCTTTGGGCTCGCGGCAGTAGACAGTAAAAAACGAGAGCTTTCAAGCTCTCGTTTTTTCGCATTAGGAAAACTTCCTACCGACTACTTCCTACTGTCTACTAATTTCCGTTGATGCAGCGGACGGAGTAAGCATTGGTCTTGCTCGGCACGAGCTGGCGTACCATTTGGTCACTCATGCGGCCCATGGCCCAAATCCAGATGGTCTCGTTACGGCCGTTCTGTGCAGACCAGAAGCCGGCATATTCACCCATATCTTCGTAGCGCACAATGGACTTGCCAATCATCTTGCGGTAACCCGAAGAAAACACGGAGAAGCCGTATTCGTCAGAACCGCCACCGCCCTGCCAACCGGTCGTAGCCTTCATCTTGTTTGCGAACTTTTCGCACTTGTCCACGCCATCATAGCAGCCGGTGATTCCCTTGAGCATGTCGGACCATTCGCGGTCACGCGGCAGGTGCCAGCCTTCGGGGCAAGCCTTGCGGGCACCCTCCAAATCGTAAAGGCGACCGCTACGCACACAATAAGAATCCTTATCCTCGTAGCACCAGGAGTGGCCTTCCACATTGTAGTTCACATTCTGGGCAAACCATTCACGGCCTTCCACCTTGATAGTTCTGTAAACCTGACCATCGCGCGGGTCCTTCACCATGCCAATCTTGTCGCGAAGCAACTGACGATGTTCCTGTTCGTTCTTGCGGAAGGCAATCAACTTGTCGCGCTTGGGTCTTTCACGGGTTTCAAAATCCAAATCCCATCTTTCCTGGGCTTCGGCATTCTTGAACTTGATTTTTAGTTTATCCACAACGTACAGTTCATCACCGCAAGCGAGGTCAACGCCCTTCACATCCAGAATCAACTGTTGTTCCCCGAACTGACGGGGCTTGTCGAAATACGAAATCCAAGCTTCTTTGCTCTCATCGCATTTTTCGTAGAAATTTTCTTTTTCGATTTTATCAGCAGGGACAGTCAAATTACCCGACACAGCAAATTCGAACAAACTGTCCTTGACCACAAACGAAACAGGCTGCACTTCTTTATAGTGCGTGTACTTGCCCATGCGTATTTTGCCTTCAACCTTTGCGGCGGAATACTCCCCCTGGCCTTCGGCATTAAAAATAGCGTCCCAGGTTTTCGGAGGAACAGCAAAAACATGTGATGTAGCAAGGCCAAAAATGCCAGCTAACGCAATTTTTGAAAAATACCCTTTTTTCACAGTGTATGTCCCTGTAAATAGTGTTGAACATGAACAATGTTAGTTTTTTTTATTCTTTTTGGAAACCTTTGTTTTATTAAATTGTAGGCATGGCAATTACTCGTTACATACTCCAAATTCATTGTCCCGACCAGAAGGGCCTAATTGCGGGCACAACCCAGGTTCTGGCCAAGGCCGGCGCAAATATTATCGATTTACAGCAGCATACGGCAAAAGACATTGAAACTTTCTTTTTACGTGCCGTTTTCGACATGGAATCGAACGACATTCAAGAAGTCTACAAGCACCTGGAAACCCTGGCCCCGCGTCTGGAACTCAACTGGAAACTCTTCGACACCTCCAAAACCGAACGTGTCGCCATTTTCGTGTCCAAAACGGACCATTGCCTTTACGACCTCCTCCTCAAGCACCGCGACGGCGACCTCCCCTGCGAATTCAGTTGCATCGTCGGTAACCATCCCGATCTGGGCCCCGTAGGCGGGACCTTCGGCGTGCCGTTCTACTACGTGCCGTCCAACCCCGACAAAAGCATCCCCGAGAACCGGTTCAGGGAAATCATTGCCGAGACAAAGACGGACACAGTCGTACTCGCTCGCTACATGCAGATTTTGAGCGAAGCCTTCACCGAGGAATTCAAGTACAGGATTATCAACATCCACCACGGGTTCCTGCCCGCGTTCAAGGGAGCAAAGCCCTACCACCAGGCATGGCACAAGGGCGTCAAGATTATCGGCGCCACGGCCCACTTCGCCACCGAAGACCTGGACCAGGGCCCCATCATCTGCCAGGATATCCAGCGCGTGCCCGAAACGGCAAGCATCGATGAACTGGTGGAACTCGGCAAGGATATTGAAAAGCGCACGCTTTCCCAGGCACTTAAACTTTGGCTCGAGCACCGCGTGTTCGTGTATGCCGGTAGAACATTCATCCTCTAGGAGCAGTCATGTCTGAAGAACTAGAAAACAAGGTTACCGAACCCGTGGAAAACACCCCCAGCGAGTCTCCTGAAACGACAGCTCCGGTCACTGAGCCTGCCGCCGAAACAGCGACTGAACCGGCCACCGAACCCGTAGCCGCATCCAGCGAACCCGAACAGGAACCGCAGGTGGAACCTGCCGAAACGTCTTACGCGACAGGCGCATACGAGCAGCCCCAGATTATCATCCAGAGGGAACGCGGATTCTCGCACTATGTCGGGTTCGCCCTCATCAGCGTGCTCTGCATATGCTTCTTCTTTATGCCGGGCATCGCGGTCACCTTCCTCGTGAGCCTCATTCCGGGAGTTGCACTGGGAGCTATCGCCGCATGGACGTTCAGCGCCATCCTGAGTTTCATCGCATGGTTGATTTTCAAAATCAAGATTAGCGGGTTCAAGAGATCGTTCCTCGTCTACATCGGCCTCTGCATCGTTGTACTTGCGCTGCTGGTCGCTATCGAAGTGCTAACCGAGGCCAACGTATTCTCCAGAATCATCGCCTTACTGAGTGGAGCCGACGCCACCTAGGCAAAATAAAAACGGTATTATCTATGACTAAGACTGACAACTTTGTACATTTCCTTGTTGAAGCCGGAGCCCTGAAATTCGGGAACTTCGTTACCAAAAGCGGGCGCAACACGCCTTACTTTATCAATACGGGAGAGTTCCGTACCGGGGCAACCCTTTCGCGCCTCGCGGAATTTTACGCAGCCGCATTCATGGAACATTTCGACGGCAAGGCCGAAAACCTCTACGGACCGGCCTACAAGGGCATCCCTCTTTGCGCTGCCACCGCCATGAAACTTAGCGACGTTTACGCTAGGAACCTCACGTTCACGTACAATCGTAAAGAAGTCAAGGACCACGGCGAAGGCGGTTCGCTCGTCGGCTACAAGTACGCCGAAAAGACAAACATCGTCATCATCGAAGACGTGATTACCGCAGGCACAAGCGTCAATGAGACCATGCAGGCCCTCTCGCAAATCGAGAACGCCAACGTGGTCGGCCTCCTCATCTCCGTAGACCGTCGCGAACGCCTCGAAAGCGGGAAATCTGCATTGCAAGATGTTCAGGACCACTACGGCCTGGAAGCCCGTTCTATCGTGAGCATCGACGACATCATCAAGTTCCTCGAGACCGAAGAAAACCGCAAGGCCATCAACGCTCCAGAAGGGATTCTTGAACGCGTCTACGCTTACCGCGAACAATGGGGCGTCAAGTAGACATAAGTTCTACACGTTGGGGTATCGGATTATGGTTAGAAGACTGCATTTTGCAATTTGCATCTTTTTGATGAGCATCCTTTGCGGATGCAGTCAGTCTTACCGTTGGAACCAGTCCCACCCAAGCTACAAAAAGGCCCCGGAGGGCTCCATTGCCGTCACTGGCCTCGACGAAGCTTTCGTGGTAACACGCTCCAGCTGGTTTGCCAAAAAATTGGAAATAAGCAAAGACAGCATACAGACCTTTACAAGCAATTTCTGTTCCAAGGCATTCCTTGAAGAACTACGCAAGGCGTATGCTTCCGTAACAGTCATTCCCGACGCAGCCATCAACCATTTCCCCGAAGAAAGCCAAAAACTGGATTCCCGCATTTTCATGAAGGGGCACCTCCCGGAACAGGGAGTTGTCGTGAAAGATTCCTCCGGCAATGTGCCTCCCTACATCCTGATCATCCATGAATTCATCTTGGGAACGGACCTCCAGCGCGAAGACTTCTACGACTATGCGCTCATCCATAACGAAGCCCCCGAGAAAAAGACATCCAAGAACCTTTCGGCAATCGTCTCTTATACACTCTGGGACAACGAAAAGCAACGTCCGCTCTACAGCGCGGTCAACCAAGTTGACCAACCCAACGTGAAACTTTCCCTTGCCGATATTACGCAAATTGTGGCCTCGTCGGTAAAACAGATTAAACGGAACTTAACGGCAGGGGTGCAATAATGAAACGTTTCATCCTCGCCATATTGATTTTCGCTTGTTCGATATTCGCCGACAACGTTTTTTTCCATAACCATTGGACGCTCTGGAAAGACGCCGACGTTCTCATCTGGAGTACAGACAAATCCCCTGCGCTTGACCCCAAGGAGTTTTGCCTTTCACTCAAGCGCAACAATATGGGCATTGGGGAACCGAAATGCCGCCTAGCCGGTGAATGGGAACGCGATTCTATAGCGGTACTGTACGCGGGCTGGCTCCTCGCCAACATGGACAACAATGTCAAACCGGAACATCTCCGGGCAAGGCACCCAGCCATGGTCACAAGGATCCAGTCTGTCGAAGACAAACTTGTCCTGTTCATTGGCAATCGCGATGGTGAGATCTATGCAGCTACTTTTGACGAAAATTCGGCAGAGCCCGTTGCCGCAGGCTCCTTCTCGAATACAGGAGACAAAATTGCCCTGGGCGACAAGATTGCCGCAGCCTTTTTCGACGGACATACAACAAGACGCCTTTCCAAAGCGGAACGCGCCAAGAGAATGACCGAACCCGACGAATCCTACAAGGAAATTCCGGGATTCCAAGGATGGGCAGGAATAGCGGTAGGTTATTCCCAAGCCCAAATTCCGCTCACACCCGACAACTGGTACAGTAGCCATACCCGGAGCAGAGTAAGGAATTACCGCATCACAAAGGATTCGGCAAGCCTCTGGAATTTCATTGAAGACTCCGACCCGCAAATGGCCCTATACGCCGGAGGCACTTGGTACGGGTTTATCGGAGCGGAATTGATGTACCGATACGCTTACCACAAGGTCAAGACAGACGATCAAGACACCATTTACCAGGAGCTCAGTTACTGGGGATTCCACCAACACGAAGTCGGCATCAACGTAGTTCTCTCCAGGACCTACACCTACACGAAATGGTTCAAAACCACGCCGTTTGCCTTCATCGGTTTCCAGTACAGTTTCTTTGTCGAAGATATCGGACTGAAAGACGATAAAAAGCCTCATTCCAAAGCCTACGATGTCCGCATAAAATTCGAGGATTCCTACAAGGGAGCCCTCGTCGGCATTGGCAACCACTTCATATTTTTCAAGCACTACGGCCTTGGAGTCAGGGCAGGTATATCTTCCCGCGGTCGAAATATCGAAGAAGACCCAAGCCCCGACGCCGCTGCGGAACCCACGACAATCGGCAGTTCCACCATCGATTGCTTCATCAATTTGGGCCTGGAATATCACTTCAGCATGTAGTTTTTTTGTTAAGTGCGTCACACAGGGGGCTATGGGAACCGCCTAAAAATTGCTACATTTGGGCGCACTATGAGTGAAGAAATTATTGAAGAAAAGAAAGAAGAAAAAGTCAACCCGTTCCTAACACCCGTCAAGATTATCGAACCCGAGCACAAGCTCCCCGACTATACGTTCGACATGCTCCCCGAAGAGCAAAAAGCAATCCTCGCGCAGCACGGCTGGACCGACCTGATGCCGGTACAGAGGAAGACAATCCCTTACATGCTCGCTGCCCGCGACATGCTGGTACAATCCAAGACCGGTTCGGGAAAAACCGGAGCCTACGTTCTCCCGCTTTTGCAGGTCATTGTCCGTGACCACCCCTATCCGCAGGCACTCATCCTCGTGCCCACGCGCGAACTCTGCCTCCAGGTGGAAGACGAAATCGAAAAACTTTCCGCAGGCACAGGCATCCGTTCCGTCGCCATTTTCGGTGGCGTAAGCTACGAACCCCAGTTGAAGGCCCTCAAGGAAGGCGTCCATATCATCGTCGCCACTCCGGGCCGCCTGATGGACCACGTACAGCGTGGCCATGTGGACTTCCTCGACATCCGCGACCTTGTGCTTGACGAAGCCGACGAAATGCTTTCGATGGGTTTCTATCCCGACATGCAGAAAATCCGCAAGTACCTGCCCAAGCAGATTGCCTGCACGATGTTCAGCGCGACCATCCCGCAGACGGTGAAGAGCCTCGCCCGCGAATTCCAGCGCCCCAGCGCCGAATTCCTTTCGCTCAGCTACGACAAGGTCATCGCGAACAACCTCGAGCACCGCTGGTACCCCTGCGACGTGATGGACAAGGATTCCATGGCCATCAAGGTGCTGGAATACTACAATCCGGACAGCTGCATGATTTTCTGCAACCGCAAGAGCGACGTGAGCTACCTGGAACAGGTGCTCGCAGGCTACGGATTCCAGGTGGGCGCCTTGAGCGGCGATGTGGCCCAGGCCATGCGCGAAAAGACGTTGAACGCCTTCCGCGAAAAGAAAATCCGCATTCTCATTTGCACCGACGTGGCCGCCCGCGGCATCGACGTGGACCATGTGACCCACGTTCTTGTTTACGACCACCCCGCCGACCACGAAGTCTACGTGCATAGAAGCGGCCGTACCGCCCGTGCCGGCAAGAGTGGCCTCTGCATTTCGCTGATTACCCCGGTCGAAGAAATCGAAATCAAGCAGACCGCCGCCGACTTTGGCATCAACTTCATCAAGATGGAACCGCTCACAGGCGAAGAAATCGCGAAGAAGGTCAGCGAACGCACCCGTCTCCAGCTCGAAGAAGTCCGCAAGCACTTCGGCGGCCAGAAGGCGACCGAACGCATCAGCCGCATGCTCCCGCTGGTAAAAGAACTCGCTAACGGCACCACCGACGAACAGATGCTGCTAGCGTACCTGGTAGACAAATTTGCTTGGAAGAAGTAGGAAGTAGACAGTGGTTAGTAAACAGTGGTTAGTAAACAGGAAGAATATTTACTAAATGATCCTAATCACTAACCACTAGCCACTAACCACTAATCACTAACCACTAATCACCAACCACTAATCACTAATTATGGCCAAAATTAAAGTAAAATCCGCTAAGGAAATCGAACTCATCCGCGATGCGGGTGCCCTCGCTGCCGAGACACTCATCCGCGCGGGCGAAATGTGCAAGCCGGGCGTTTCCACGCTCGAAATCGACGAATTTATCGGTGACTACACGCGCCAGCACAAGGGTATTTCGGCCTGCATGGGCTACCATGGCTACCCGCGCTACGCCTGCATCAGCATCAACGAAGTCGTATGCCACGGCATCCCCAACGCAAAGACGATCCTCAAAGACGGCGACATCGTGAACATCGACATCACGACCATCCTTTCGGGCTACCACGGTGACACGTCGGCCATGTTCTGTGTGGGTAAGGTCTCGGACCTCGCCCGTGAACTGGTCGACACCGCCAAGTTCTGCATGGAAGAAGGCATCCGTGCCGCAGGCGAGCAGGGTGCACACTGGTACGACATCGGCTGCGCCATCCAGGATATCGCCGACGAACACGGATTCAGCGTGGTCGAAGACTACTGCGGGCACGGCATCGGCCGCGGATTCCACGAAGAACCGACCGTACTGCACTTCCGCAACTACGAACGCGGCCCATTCATCGAGGTCGGGAACGTCTTTACCGTTGAACCCATGATTAACGTTGGCCGTCCGGGCACCAAGACGCTCTCCGACGGTTGGACGGCCGTGACCCGCGATGGCAGCCTCAGCGCCCAGTGGGAACATACCGTCGTGAAGACGAAGGACGGCATCGACATCCTCACATTGCCGAGGTAAAACAGCTTCGAGGTCGCACCTTCGGTGCTCTGAGGTATGAGCACGGATTATCGTCCTTTGAGTTGATAAGAATCGTGCCTCCGGCACAATCATTTTTTAGATTTCATACCTCAAAGCGTCTCGTCAGAGACGCGACCCCATACCTCATACCTCTTATGTCTATACTCAGCAACCTCCGAGACCGGGCCATCGAGTCCTTCATCCGCAAGAACGAGACCGTTCTGCGTTTTGGCGATATCGAAGAAATCTCTATCGATTCCAACGTCCGAACCGCCGATGTCAGGATTGTCCTCCGCGGGGAATCCGAGACAACCCTGTTCAGGGGATACTACGGCTTTGACGAAGGCGAAAAGGGAACGGAAATAGTCATCGAGAAAATTACCTGCGAGCGCACCTGGATCAACGAAGCGCTGAAATTGGCCCTGAACGGGAGAAGTCTGCGCTTCCCCATCGCCGACTACAGCGGGGAGAGGCTTTCCGGCATCGCCGGCGGAATTGCCAAGATTATCTTCTAGCGGACCTTATTCACAACACAGCAAATTTAAGAACAACAAAAATGGCGTCCTAGTCCTTGACGCAACGGACGGCGTTAGCGGAATTCTTTCCGGTGCGGCCCGTAGAAGCATAATCATTCTTGAAATACATTGCGATTATGGATATACCATATACACTGGAATCGTCCATCTCAGTTGAAGACCAGAACGACGCAGACGTACCCCATTCAGAACATCTACCGCTCACACAATAACCGCTTGGTAGCGCAGAAAAACCATAAGTATCATCGCCATTCCCATCGCAAGATTCATCGACACAAGGACCAAAATCCCAACCCCTGGAGGATTTAAGTGCAGTTCCCGCTACAGTTTGCCCACCAACTGCAGCAAATAAAGTTTCAAATTCTGCAAATGTCGGAAGGTGCCACCCTTCAGGACAAATTCCTCGAACGGTCCCGACAGCGGAACACGTTACACCAAAGCCGCAACCGTTGGCCGCATTGCCAGGATTCACTCCCGCAGAATCCATAGCGGTACTCCAGAAGTAGAGATGACCGTACGAGCAAGACTTATCATTTTGATTGCATAAACTATTGATTCCTAATTCTGAATTCGTGTAGTTCAGATTCTCTGCCATCCACCATTGATTACCAATCTTTACTGTTTTGTAGGTTAGGCCATCGCGTTCGTCAGTCAAAGTCCCATATTCGCATGAATCCGTACTATCTGTCTTGCAAGGTTCAACCCTAGCCGCCAAACTGGCGCTAGAATTTTCAGGGTAATAACCCAATTCAACAATGGTTGACGAATCCTTGATGCAACGGACCGGATACCCGTCGCATGCAATTGGATCAGTTGAAGAGGAGCGATAATCCGAGTAAGCACCGTCACCGAAAATACGCAGAGAGCACCCCCCATCCCCCCAAAAGTACGCCACATATCCATCCGAACGGCCTTCAATATCCACAGCATCTAAAAGACCTGCAGGAAACGCAGAAAAGCCGTAGGCATCCACGCCATTACGATTGGTTCCATCTTCACCATCATTCCAGCCACTGGAAGACTTGAGCATATTTGCAGCATATTCAACGCCCGCATAATTTACGCCAACCGACGTAAGCAACGTCTCAATCTCCACACATCTCGGAGCATGCCATCCATCGGGACAAGCAAGCTTCGCATCATCCCTCAAATAAAACGCGCCATATTTAGAATCCCCTATATTATCGCCAAAGCCCGCAGTATAGTGTCCATTTCCATACATATCTGCATAGTTATCCGTTATCACTCGACAGGACTGAGATGCTCTGTATCTTAGATTCTCCGCCATCCACCATTGGTCACCAATTTTTACAACCTTGTATATTTCTCCATCCCGGCCATCCTTCAAAGTTCCGTATTCACAATTGTCTTCGGTATCCGTCTTGCAAGGCTCCGCCATACCGCGCCTTTTTTCCTTGTCAATCTCCTGTCGTCTTTTTCCATCATCCATTAGGCAACGGACAGATAGTCCATGATATGCATAGGTATCGTCTAAATAAGCCTCATCGCTGTAATAATTAAAAGCAACCACGTATGGGTCTCTCCCTCTGTAGCTACTACTCCAAAAAACTCCAGTTACACCCTCATAATTAAAGTCATCTTCACGATAGAACTTTCTGCCAGCAGGAAGCACGGAAAAAGAAAAAGCATCTTTACCTTTTACGCCATCGTTACTACCGTTCCATTCTGAAACCCAACCCTTTACAGACTTTAGCATTTTACCAGCTGTAGCGACACCCCCCACAGCATCAAACAAAGTTTTCCAATCTACGGTATCCGGCAAATACCAACCTTCAGGGCAAATTCCACGCACCGGGTATGATGGAGAACAGTTCTTATAATCGTAATTGCAACCACAGCCAACAGCGCTCGAGTCATAAACACCAACGCTGTCCATCGCAGCACTCCAGATGTAAAGTCGCCCATACTTGGTACAGTAGCTCGGATCATCGTTATAACAATAACTGTCGGCTGTTTTGAAATTTAAATTCTCGGCCATCCACACTTGATCGCCAATTTTGACGGTACTATAAGTCTGACCGTCACGAGAGTCGGTAAATGAACCCATCGTCACTCTTACTTGCCTAAAGTCATCATCCTCATCGTCAGACGGTTCCGTTTCCCCGACCAGTTCATTGTCTTCAACAGGCTCTGTAGCGTTATCGGCGTTCTTGCCGGAACTGCCTTCACAAGCGGCGAACACAAATGGCAAAGAGAACAGGACGGAGCAGAAAAAATGTTTCAAAAAAACAACCATATCGCAAATATATATTTTTCCTCCAACGGCAGATAATTACACCACGAGGTTCGCGGGACCAGCGGTAAGCAGTGAGCCCCTAGCCACTAACCACTATTTACTAACCACTCCCTAAAATTGTATATTATCTCCATAAGGAGCTTCTTATGGACGACTGCACTGACGAAAAAAAGTTTGACAAGATAAAGGAACGTATCGAATCCATCCTCGTGGACTTGATTACCGACATTCCCGAATCCTTATACACTGCAACGGACAATCCCGAAGAAAAGGTCAAAAGGCTCACCCAAAAGGCCGCCGTCAAGGCGTCCGCTGTTAGCACGACCCTTTCTGTTCCTGCTGGTTTCACAGGCATCTTGACATCCATCCCGGATATCGCCGCCATTTGGCGCATCCAGGCGCAGCTCGTCTCCGACATCGCCATGACCTACGGCAAATTTGCCCTGCTTTCCCGCGAAGCCATGGTCTGGTGCCTGTTCCGCCACAGCGCCGCCCAGCTTTTGCGGGATGTCGCCGTCCGCACCGGCAGCCGCATCGTTGTACAAAAACTGTCCATGGCAGCACTGGAAGCCCTGTTAAGAAAAATCGGGCTCAAGATTTCGACCCGGTTCGTAGGCCGAGCCGCCCTACGTGCCATCCCTATTCTCGGAGCTATCGGCAACGGGGCCTACTCCTATTACGACACCTGCGAAGTCGGCAAGACGGCCGCAGCCTATTTTAAGGCCCTCGCCGACCAGAGCTGCCAAGAAGACAGCGAAAACATTGTCGTGGATGCCGAAAAAACAGACGAAACAGAAACCGCAAACTAGAGAAATTCGTTCAAAATACGCAAATCGGCCAACTTCTGCCGATACGCCCCCTTGAGAGGGGGCTTATTTTTTTCTATCTTTGCGCCCAAACTTCAAACATCAACTCCATTAGTGGACTAAAATATGAAAAACATTGAAAAGCACAGAAATATTGGTATTTCTGCCCACATCGACTCCGGTAAGACGACCCTTACCGAACGTATCCTCTACTTCACAAAGCGTATCCACGCTATCCACGAAGTTCGTGGTAAAGACGGCGTCGGTGCCACGATGGACTCCATGGAACTTGAACGCGAACGCGGCATCACGATTC
>JAEERM010000006.1 GCA_016285835.1 Fibrobacter sp. | reverse complement strand
AAAACACCTGTTCCTAACCGAAAAATATATAATTCGGCACTTGCTGGCTATATAGAAAAATTTATCTTTTTGGCGAAAAAAGGCAGGAATTATGGCAGGCATTACATACGAAATAGACGACAAGAACATTGTTGAACAGATTCGTAACGACGCGATGAACGCCGCTAAGGAACTTGTAGAAAAGGCTCGCCTTACGGCAGGCAATATTGTGGTTATCGGTTGCAGCACGAGTTCCACGCTCGGAAACGACATCGGCAGCCATTCCGTGCCCGAAGTCGGCAAGGCGATTTTCGAAGGTTTGCAGTCCGTTTTCAAGCCGCTCGGCATCAACATCGCGGCACAGTGTTGTGAGCATTTGAACCGAGCCATCATCATTGAACACAAGGCCGTACCGAACGCCGAAATCGTGAATGTAGTTCCGCAACCCAAGGCAGGAGGCTCCTTTGCCACTGCCTGCTACAGCGCTTTTGAACAACCTGTCGCCATCGAACATATCAAGGCAGATGCCGGGCTAGACATCGGTGGAACGCTTATCGGCATGCACCTAAAAGAAGTCGCGGTACCTGTTCACATGCAGCTAACGCATATCGGCAAAGCAATCCTGATTGCAGCGCGCACGCGCCCAAAATTCATCGGCGGCGAACGCGCCCACTACGATGAAAGTCTCAAGGACGGCTATCCGCATTTTACTTAAATTCCGGAGAAACCGTCAACACCAGTTTGATGCCCTGAATTCCGTGGAAACCGAATTGCAGGCGGAAGAAATACATATCCGGCCTACGCACACGAACACCGAAACCCCACGAATTCAGGAACCGGTCAAAAGACCAATCGTTGATTTCGTCTGAAAACAAGGCGTATTCATCAAAGATAACGCCATCCACATAGCGGTCCACCGGCCAACGGTATTCTGCACTCAAGCCCATCAAATTCTTGGCCATAAGGAAACCACCATAGCCACGCAACGGGAAGCGGGCGTTCAGAGTCGGGAACGCATTGAACGGGGCTCCACCCTCTTCCATTTCGTAAATAGAAACAAGCCTGTACTGCAAAGCAATCACACGACGTTCCAGCAAGTTCTCCTTCACGTTTCCGGGGCTCCATACGCGTGCAGCTTCATTCCAGGAGAAATCCGTATAGAACCGCCTGTTCTTACGCCCCTCGCTCGCCGACATCACATATTGTTGCGCCTTGCCAAAATAAAAATACTTCTGGAAGATTAATTCGCTACTTATGTAATCGTGGTTCATGCCTCCGTCTTTCAAAACTTGACCTTCGTAATCTCCCTCCAGTCCCAATTCATCGTAACGGACGCCCCTGTATTTTTTGACAAATATGTAATCACCACTCAACACAATTTTATAGCCCTTCGACGGCGCATAGGGAAAATCCAAATTATCAAATGAAATCTGGACGCCGAGAGGATACTGGAAATGTTTTTGGTAAAGGCCCCGATCTTGAATAATGAAATCGTCACCGATATAGATACTGTCCTGAGCCACATTGGGAACACTGGCATCTACAAACTTTACACCCCCGCTAATGCTCATCGAAAGCGTTTTGGACGGATTTAGCGGGAAACCGACACTTCCTTCGACCCTATACGAAGAATCCGGTTGCACATACGACCTCCACGTTCCCGGCCGGGTAAACGAGGCATCCCGATCCATATCCATCACGAATTTCGTCCCAAGAGATACGGGAATACCAAACACGCCATGCTTGCTGTAACGGGTATTAAAATAAAGATCACCATTTGCGTAAAAATTTGTACTCAACGCATAATAATCGTGTTCCAGAAGCATTCCACGATGGCGATAGCAGAACCCAAGTAAAGTCGAAGAACCTGGCTTGAGGTTAAACACCGGATAAATGAAGATATTGCGTTTTTCACCAAACGTAATGAGGTTCTGGAAAGTTTCGATGACTCCATTGTCAAAAGCATAATGGAGCGGGAGTGAAATAGGCCAAATGGCGGCATTGAAAACCGGTTGCATCACATTGTCCAAAGTCCAAGAGAACGGGTTGGAACTCTCCGACTCCTCCGTTTTTGCCTCTTCTGCAAAAACAGGCATAGTTACAAGAGCAGACAACGCAACAAACAATGCGCAAAACTTCAACACACTAGAGAAGCCAAATTTACCGAAAAAACGCAACATTTCGACTACAATTTATAATTATATTATTGTCGATGTTTTCCTTCCTTGCAAAATTAATTCGACATATATCAAGATTTCCGAAAGCGGTCATTGCCGTAACGGCTCTCGTCCTTTGTCTCTGCCCCTATTTCATTTCGAACTTGAGATGGGAATTGCAGCTCCAGGACATTCTGGAAAAAGAGGATACGGTAAGCCAAGCCATCGAGTCCATCGAGAAGTCTTTCGGAGGGCTCGGAAGCCTTACCGTCGTACTCCGGTCCGACGACAGCCTCGCCAACTACACCTTGGCGAAAAACGTCGCAAACCAACTCATGACGTACAAAGATATCATCCACTTTGTCGAGTTCGAAACAGACATCAACTTCTACGAGAAATACAAGTTCTTCTACATCAACAACGACGACCTGGACACGATTATCAACCGAGTCGAGGCACTACGCAAAGCCAACATTCTCCAGCACAACCCGATTTTTGTCGATCTGACGGACACCGCCCAAGCAAAAGACTCCGCTGTAACGCAAGACAGTTCCGAGACTAGCGCATTTGCAAACTTCCACCTGGAAGACATCGAGAGCAAATACTTTGACAAGCTCCGCCGCAGCCACTCCAACAACGATGGTACGGTCCGCATTATCGACATTTACCCGACCCATTCGATAGCCGACCTCTACGCCAGCCGCGAACTTGTCTCGACCGTCCGGAAGTGCATCGAGAACACCGTTGGTTCAAAGGGAATCGAGGTTTACTACACAGGCAAGGCATACGACGTCATCCAGACAGGGCGCGCCATCCTCCCCGAAGCCAAGAACGCCGGGAAGATAATGGCACTTCTCATCCTCATCCTCCTCGTCATCAATTTCCGTAAGCAACCGCAACTCATCCTCATCTCGGCAATACCGATCGGCATCCCGCTCCTGCTAGTCCTGTCCATCGCACAAATCCTTTACGGGCGTATCAATCTATTCTCGCTCGTACTCGTACTGCTCCTGCCAGGGCTTGCCAGCCAGATTATCACGCATATCCTCACGCGATATTTCAAGGAACGTGCCCACAACTTGAGCCCCGACCTCTGTATCGAGAGCGCCATTCTCGGGATTGGTCCCTCTACCGCAGCGACCGCCCTGATGCTCGCTTTGCTTTTCGCTGGTCTCACGTTTATCCCGCTTGCCGGCATCAAGGAACTCGGTGTACTGGGCGCGATCGGCTGCTTACTGAACTGGGCTGTCTGCTCCGTCCTTGTCGCAGCCCTTTTGCGCATACTCCAGAAAAAGCGTCCGTTCAAGATTCCCAAGTTCAACTTCAAGTACAACTATCGTTTTACGCTCGTTTCGTTCAAGACAAACTCAATCGTACTGACAGCCGTCGTTATCATTAGCCTCGTCGCATTGTTCTTTGGCGGAACAAGCCTCCGCGTGTTCTACGATTTTAGCCGGACTGAACTCCAGCACAAGAAATCCACGGCAGACTCCCTTGTTGCAGAGACCGAATTCCCGCAGTACGACCCCATCATCGTACAACTTCCCAATGCCAAGGCAGGTGATTCGCTTGTAAACAACTTCCAGAGGCTCAAGAAAAAGGGGCTGGCAAAAACAATCGACAAAGTTCTTACGCTTTCGCAGATTTCCCCGACGTTGCAACCCGAAAAGAGGGCCAAGTTGGAAAAACTCGAATCCATGATTTCGGACAACATCATCGTCGAAAAGTTGACACCTCCGGAAAAAGAAACTCTGCAAAGAATCACCCAAAGCCTTAACGTTCATTCCTTCGAAGAGACCGAATTCACGCAAGCCCTTCGCCAAAAGTTCAGTGACAACGAAGGAAACCTAGGCGTATTCGCGTTTATCTTCCCCAACATCGATCCGAACAACGGTCTGGAATGTCGCCGACTTGTAAAAGACCTCAAGAATTTCGATGGAGTCATTGACGGTTCCCTGAAAATGAGCGGCACGCCCATTCTCCGCGCCACCATTTTAGACAAGATTTTCCCGAACCTGTACAAATCTATCATCTTCGGTTGCATCATCGTATTTTTCCTGCTCCTGGTTTTCTACAACAACTTAAGCCGAGCGACATTCACCGTCCTTCCTTCGTGTTTTGCCATGAGCTGGCTCCTCATTGCGCTCAAGTTCCTGAACATCGAAATTTCCATATACAGCGCCATCGCCTTCGTGATACTCATCGGTGCCAGTGTCGACGGTTCGCTGCAACTTTGGGCTTCGTTCTACGAAAAACAGGGCGGCACTGCACTTATCGTACTCCAGCGCAAGTTTACGGGAATCGTGATTTCGCAGATGGCAAGCCTTGTCGGCACCTACGGGCTGCTTATCTCGTCGCATCCAGGGCTCCGGAGCATCGGTGTACTCTCGCTCATCGGGCTACTCTGCATTTTCGCAGCCCAGCTCACCATATTCCCGCTGATTGCCGGAGCTCTTGACAATTACAGAATCCGCAAGAAAGAAAGAAAAAATTTATGACAAAACCCATTTCCACTAGAACTCAGAACATCGCAGCCTCCCTCACAGTCGCTATCGACACAATGGCAAAACAAATGATCGCCGACGGCAAGGATGTCGTGAGTCTTGGTGCCGGAGAACCAGACTTCCCGACACCGGAACCTATCCGCGAAGCCGCATGCAAGGCCATAAACGACGGCAAGACACGCTATACCGCCCCCGTGGGCATTCTCGAAGTCCGCGAAGCCGTGGCAAACAAGCTCCGCACCGAAAACGCCATTGAATACGAACCATCGCAAATCATCATGACCAGCGGTGCAAAGCACGCCATATTCAACGCGCTCGCAGCACTCATCAACCCTGGCGATGAAATCATCATTCCCGCCCCTTACTGGGTCACCTATCCCGAACTTGTCAAGTGGCTCGGTGGTACCCCCGTCATCGTGAACACGACGATCGAAAGCGGGTTCAAGCTCAGCCCCGAAGCGCTGCGCAACGCCTGCACCGACAAGACAAAAGCCATCATCCTGAACAATCCGTGTAACCCGACCGGAGCCACGTACACAAAGCAGGAACTGGCTGGGCTCGCCGAAGTCATCGTCGAAAAAGACATCTACTGCATCTCGGACGAAGTGTACGAATACTTTGTCTACAATACGGAATTTTGCTCCGCTGCCGCATTCCCCGGCATGCCGGAACGCACCATCGTCGTGAACGGATTTTCCAAATCGCACTGCATGACCGGCTGGCGCATTGGCTACGACGCGGCACCCGCCCCCATCGCGAAGATTATCGGAAAAATCCAGGGACAAGCAACGCACCACCCGAGCAACGTTGCGCAGTACGCAGCACTCGCAGCCCTGCAGATGGACAAGAGCCACGTGAACGAAATGCTCGCCGCCTTCAAGCGCCGCAGGGACTACATGGTTTCCCAGGTCAGCGAAATTGTGCCCGAACCCGTGCGTGCCCCCGAAGGAGCGTTCTACCTGTTCGCCCCCGTGAGCGCGTTCTACGGCAAGTCTACGCCGAGCGGCAAGGTTATCGGCGGTTCCGTCGAACTCTGCTCTTACCTCCTCGAATCCGAGGGACTCGCCATCGTGCCGGGAGCCGCATTCGGCGACGACAACTGCGTCCGTTTCTCCTATGCGGCCAGCGACAAGGCGCTGCAACAGGCTTGCGAAAGATTCAAGCGCGGACTGCAATCCCTGAAATAGCACGGGGCGCACATGACCGAAGCGTTCCAGATTGCATACCCGGATCCGGAAGTCCCGTTCACCATCGGGCGCAAGCAGGAAAATTCCCTGTGCATCCAGGATATGCTCGTCTCGCGCCAGCATGCCGTCATTGAATACCGCGAAGGCAAATGGTTCCTCAAGAACCTCACGCAGAACAGCATCACCGAACTGAACGACGCCCCGATTGACGAGGCCGAAATCAACGACGGCGACGTCATCCACATCGGGCCGCACCAGCTCCGCGCCATCATGAAGGACGGGCGTCTTTCGCTCATCGTGCTGGAACTGAACGACATTCCGCTGCAAGCACAACTCTCGGAAAATTGGGAAACGGTCCCTCTCGGTGAAAGCGAGAACCGTTTTGAAAAGACGAAGGTACGCGTCGCAAACGGCGAAGGGGAACTCCTCCTGCCCCATTCCGTCACCGACGAGACAGGAAAAAGGCTCAAGCGCATTACGCTCAAGAACGGCGAGCACGTAAGATTTCCCTGGAGCGACATCTCGTACAGGGACGGAATACTTTATTCGCAGAAGGCTCCTGTCGGCTACGATGTTCACGTGAAGGACCTCGAAGTCCGTGCCGGCAAAAAGACACTGCTCAAGGATATCAACTTCGATTTACCCGCTGGTGAAATTCTCGCCATCATCGGGCAATCCGGACAAGGGAAGTCAACACTGCTCCGCCTGCTCGAAGGCTTGCATCGGGCGCAAAAGGGCTCGGAAGTACGCATCGGCGGGATTGATTATAGGAATAAAGACGTAAGGCAGAGGATTGCGATTCTCCCGCAAGACCCGGAACTCCGCAAAGACCTGACCGTCCGTGAGACGCTCGCGAACGGGGGACGCGTTTCGATGGACAAGAAGGATTTCCGCGAAAAGGCCCAAGGGCGGCTCGAAAAGTTCGCGGAACTTTTCGGGCTGAGCGCGCGACTCGATAACCGTGTCGCGACGCTCAGCGGCGGCGAGGCCCGCCGCGCCGCCCTCGCCCAGGAACTCATGGGAACCCCGGGGCTTATCCTGCTCGACGAGCCGCTTTCCGGCCTTGATCCCTACAACTCCAAGATTCTCTGCAACCACCTCAAGCAACTCGCGTTCCTCGGCCACACAGTCATCCTCACGACACACAGCTACGAGGCGTTGCGCATCGCGAACAAGGTCCTACTTTTGCACAAGGGCCGTCAAGGATTCTTTGGCACCACGCAAGGCGCTTTCCAATATTTCAAGACAAACGATGCCGAAGAAATTTTGAACAACCTAGACGATGAAACAAACGACCGCTGGGAAAAATCCGGGACAAAACTTTCAAGCGCAGAAGCCACGCACTACTCGCATTACTACTTCCCGCGCACCAAACGTCCCGCCTCATTCTTCTACACGCTCGGGCTTTCCGCCAAGCAGTGGGCCCGCGACAAGGGAAAACTCGCGGCACTGCTCTTGCAACCGGTCATCATCGGGTTCCTGCTTTCGCAAATTTTCTCCAAGCAGACCCCGCTCGGGATAGCCGCCTTCGCGCTCATTCTTTGCGCCAACTGGTTCGCGCTCTCGCTTTCCATCCGCGAAATTGTCCAAGAAAAGAAGATTCTTGCCAGTGAATTCCGCAAAGGTTCCGGCATTTTCGCAGTCGTTTCTGCCAAGATGGGGCTCCCTTTTATCGCAGCACTCCTGCAAATCGGCATAACCTACGCATGTTGTGCATTCCGGCTCGCAACGCAACCCTCCATAGCACTCGTGGCCGCCGCATTCGCTTGTACCGTCGCCCCTGCGGTCGCCATCGGCATCATGGTGAGTTCCCTCGCCAAAAACGCGGGGCAAGCGAACGCTTTTCTCCCCCTTCTCATCATTCCGCAAGTGGCACTCGCCGGAGCACTCGTCCCTCTCGACCAAATGCAACAAATCGGCAGGGCACTTTCGGCAATCATCTGGTCGCGCTACAACCAGGCATCCCTACTCAACGTGTTTCTCGAACGCAAAGACGACATCCTGAACATCGTCGCGCCACTCGCCTTGGCCGCGGGTTTTTATATTATAGCCATACTGATTCTCACTTACTCTAAGAGAGCGAAATGAAAGCATCTGCACAGGACGGAAAAGCACCCCGTCCGTTCAACGAGAACTACGACATCCTCGACACGCTCGGCAAGGGCGGCATGGGCTGCGTCTACAAGGCGCTCGACAAAAAGCTGAAACGCGAAGTCGCGCTCAAGGTTTTGGACAAGTCCTCCGACAACGAAGCCATCCAGCGCTTCTACCTCGAAGCCCAGGCCATGAAGGAGATGGACCACCAGAACGTCGTCCATGTGTTCGATTTCGGAGAACAGAACGGACAGTTGTTCATCGCAATGACCTACGTCAAGGGAATTTCGCTCGCCGACATTCTCGAAAAGCAGAACAAGCTCCCGTTTGAAGCCATCGAAATCATCATCAAGCAGATTGCAAGAGGCCTGCTCTACGCGCACTCCAAGAACATCATCCACCGCGACGTGAAACCCTCGAACATCATGATTACGCACGACAACCGCGTGTACATCATGGATTTCGGCATCTCGTACATCCAGGAGATGGAAAAGGAGCACCTCACCAAGACGGGCATGACGATGGGAACGCCGGAGTACATGAGCCCAGAGCAGTGCCACGGCGACGAAGTCACCATCCAGTCCGACATCTACAGCATGGGCGTTATCTTGTACGAAATGACATGTGGCAAGTTGCCCTTCAATGGGAATCGCCCCATCGAAATCGCGCTCAAGCACGTGCAGGAACTGCCCCCCGACCCGCGACAGTTCCGACCCGACATGCCGCCGGGACTCGCCGAACTCATCCTCAAGTGCCTCAAGAAAAAGCTCAATGAACGTTTCCACGACATGCAGGAATTCCTGGATGCCTGCGATTTGGTATTCCCGCAAAAAGACGGTTCCACATCCACATTCCCGAAAAAACAGTCACTTTTACGCTTCGGCAAGCGTTCATTCGCCGACGCGGCCACGAGATTCCCTTCGCAGGCGAACAAGATTCGCCTCAAACTCACTGCGATTGCGCTCTCGCTGTTCCCGCTTATCATCATCCTCCTTGTGCTGCTCATGTTCACGCACAAGCCAAGCAACATGATGCAGCAACTCGAATGGTCGGAGGCTCTCGGCAACTTCGAGCAAACTAGCATGGAAGGCGACGAGACCAAAGGTTACCCGCTTTCGAACTTAGAAGACGGCGACCTGCGCACCGCATGGCTCTACACCATGCCACAAAAACCGCAAAACCCGATTCTCACGCTGTTCTTTGACAGCCCCGTACTCGTCACCCATTTCGGCATCGCAACCGGTTACCAGAAATCCGTCGACGACCCGTACGGCGACCGCTTCCGCATATTCAAAAAACCCAGAACGCTCACCATCGAAACAAACAACGGATTCAAACAGAAAATCAAACTTGAAAATATCAAAGGCGTGCAATACCCGAACATTCAGGCTATAGAGACAAGCGAAATCAAGGTCTATCTCGATGACGTATTCGAAGCCGAAAGCAACGACTTCGCTATCTCGGAGATCCGGCTGTTCGGCATGGAACTGTAATGTAAACCGGGCGCAAAGCGCTCACGACAATCTTATTGAGGAACGTGCGAAATCCGCACGTTCCTTCTTTTTAAAAAGGAGGACACATGAACTACTCAACGTACAGCGCACAATATGGCGCAAACGGGACAACAACAGGCAAGCAGCAGAACAAGCCCAAAGGCAATTACATCGAAACGCTTGCTGCAGAACACCTGAAGCGCGAAGGCTACGAAATCCTCGCCCGCAACTACGCCTACCGTGGCGGAGAGCTCGACATCGTTGCCCGCGAAGGGGAAACAATCGTCTTCGTGGAGGTAAAATCCGTCTGGAACAACCAGCAAGGGAACCCAGCAGCGAGAGTGAACGCCAAGAAGCAATACAAAATATGGCAGACGGCATGTCATTTTTTGTACACGCGCAAAGACGTCGCCCCCAAAGGATTCGATCAGCCCTGCCGCTTCGATGTCTTGAGCACGAGAGCCTACCATCGACCATTGCAGTTCGAACACTTCAAAAACGCATTCGAATGCTCGCAAGTCATCCCGAGGTGCTAGTGGCGAACCCTAGGGTTTTTACCATCTTTTTGCTACATTTTCGGCATGCGATTTGAAGTACATCCAGACAACCCGCAAGCCCGCATCGTCAAGCTTGCCGCAGCAGCGCTCGAAGACGATGCCCTTGTCCTCTACCCGACCGAGTCTGGCTACGCCATTGGGTGCAGCGCGGAATCCCCGAAGGCAATCCACAAGCTTTATGCCCTCAAAAAGCCGATGAAGAAGTTCTTCATGGCGCTCATCGTCCCCGACATCCGTGCAGCGACGGACTACGCCCGCATCGACAACTTCGCATTCAACATCATGAAGCCCCGCGTCCCGGGCCCGTACACGTTTATCTTGCCCGCAGCGCCTCACATTGCAAGGCGGCTCGACGTCAAGCGCCCCGAAATCGGCATCCGTATGCCCACGCACCCCTTTTTCAAGGAACTGTTCCAGCACTTTGACAAGCCCATCCTGAGCACAGCAGCAAAGCTAAGCGAAGAAGACATCTACGAGGTGGACGAACTCTGGAAAACGTTCCAACATTCCGTCGACATGATGGTGGACTGCGGCAATATCGAAATCAACCCGACGAATATCGTGAGTCTCGTCAACGGCGACATCGAAGTGCTCCGCGGAGAACTGCAATAAAAACTCTTTCGTGGTTGCCCCGTTTTCTTATTCAAGGTCTTTCCAGTTATCATAGGATGCAAAGACTAAGACTTTTCTCTCGTATAGTCTCTTTCTTACCATTACCGATTCAATATGGCCATCATTAGGATACATAAACGACACGAAAAGCGTTACGTCAACAGCCTTGACCTCTTTGGGAATTAATGGCCACCGCATTGTTTCTCGAGATTTAGAATTAACTATGGAAAAATATTTGGCATCATGATGTTTAGGAGGCGGGTGTTTATATCTCCAAATTGGTTTTTCAGCATGACTAAAGCTACTATCTTCGTTTATACGCTTATACACACGTTCCCCGAACTCCAAGTATAACGAATCAAAATGTACCGCTACATTTTTTAAAGAATCTTCATCCAGATACTTTCCATCTATCACGAGCATAACTTCACAAGAGGCTGAATCCGATCTTGAACAATAATCCTTACTATGGATCCCAAAAGATACCACCCAATTATCGATGACCGGAGTCCGTCTATCCCCTTCATCCGCAACAAAACTTCTATTTAAACAAGGGAAAAAACACCCCGAAAGGAGCAAAATTGCACATAGCAGAAATATCCTTTTTTTTATCAAAAGATTTCCCATCATGTCATAATATATACAAAATTGCTAGAAAGCGTACATTTGTACACATTTAGGGCTAAAGTTTAGCGATTTCTTCTATGGAGAAGCCGAAAACCTTCACCATGACGTTATGGTCCCATTTTTCGTGATACACTTTCTGGTAAGCCTCGAATTCTTCTTTACTGAATTTAGACACTTTTGAACTTTCCGTCAAGTACTTGAACAATTCCGTTTGGAACGTCCAAAAAATTAGGGTTTCTTATGATTAATTAAAAAACTCACCTAAGTTTAGAACAATATCCAGATGGCAATCCAGAATACCATCAGGCAGAATTCCATTTCTTTCGAAATTCTGGAAAGCAGCGTACTGCTACAGCATAGCAGGAATATAGCCAGCGAGCGGGCCCACGCAAATTCGATACCGCGGTAAGCAAGCGCAATGCCGCCGAATAGTTCCACCCAAAGCCAGAAAGCTTGCGCCATCACCAGGTAACGTCTGCGATAGCGCGGCAGCGACGTGGTCGAGAAACACAGACACAGAGCAAGCATACGAAGCGGATAATGTTCAATCTGCGGGTCGTCCGGTGAACCAACGAGCAAAGTAAACACACACGATATGCAGAAGAACCCGAACAGCAACAGGCCTTCTTTAAGAATGTGCATTTTTCCGCGCCACAGGAAAAACGCTTGGGCCAAGGCCATCACACACGCAAGGGAAGACATCAACGGAGTCATTCGTCACCTCCCTCGTTCCGTGCAGCATTGTCTGCTGCGGGAGTTTCCGCAAGCAGGCGCATGTAACGGACCAAGCCACGGGCCATCTGCGGGCTGATTCGCCCCGCATAGGGATTCATGTTCGTCCTGCCATTTAGGATAACATTCACCAAAGAATCTTCCCCGAGGGCATCCATGCGAGAAATGTCCAAGTTCTGTGGGACCGGATAGTATTCACGGACAAACTTCTCGTTCAGGCGTCCATCGGCACCATGGCACCCGGCGCAACGCGCCTCAAACACAGCCTTCGTGCGGATTATGGCCACAGAATCCAACGTAGATGTAGAATCGGGCAAAGTTCCAACATCGAGCATATCCCCCGTACTGCTGACCACAGCACCCGACGGAACCGACGTTACGCCCCCGTAAACCATTCCAGCTAAAACGCCCAAGAGGGCTGCCAACGCAACCATCACGACACCGCCGACTTTGCCAATGTGCATCACCAGCGGACGCAGGCAAAGTACGATTCCGGCCACGGTCGTAATGATGGGGCATGTCAGCGGAACAAGATTCGCATCCGAGAATGCGATACCATTTTCTTCCAAGCAACCGACGACCCAAACCAAGAACAATGTACATGCGATAATCCCCAGCAAGAGCGGGAACCGCAACATTCTGAATTCGGGAGTTGTCAGCGGAGCAAAGTAGGAGAACCGGCCCGTCGCAGGGCGTTTCGGCACGGTTTCTTCCACCTCGCCCATCAGGACTTCTTCGCCCTCAATGACGCGGGAAAGCTTGAGACGCGCCACCAAGAAAATCACACCGAACAGGCCGAAGCCAAAACAAATCAACCCTAGGTCGACCCAACCGAACCCCACCACGCCCGACGGGAAGACGAGGAAAACGCGTTCAAGGAGCAACCCGACAATGATAGAAGACGAGACCAAAACACGGCCCAACGTCGACTCGCGAACGGCAGAAACGAACATGAGTTGCGGGAGCAAGACCGCGAATACAAGCACCGTGACGCTCAAGTTGCCCTTCAAAGCAAAGTCCCACAACAGGAACGCGCCCAAGAACCACGAACCCACCAGCATGAGTTTTTCCAGTTGGCGCATCCGGTAGCCCTCGGCACAGAGCATGATGTTCACCATCGCAAGCCCCGAGAACACGGCCCCTACGATAAAGTAAATGGGGAAAAATGCACCGCGCCACGCCGGGACAAACGTTGCCGCAAAATCAAGGCTCACAATCGTATGCACCCAGAGAACCATGGGGAAAAGGAGCCAGGCCAGGGGACGGTGAATCGAGGCCGCTACAGCCGACTTGTCCGCAAGCACATGGACTACTAGATAGACAACGGATAAGAGCCCGTAAGCCAAGATGCAGCAGAAATCCCATACCAGCGGGGAGCATACGTTGGCCATGCTCCCGCGGGATTCCATGTACGGGGCGACCATGTAAAAATTCTGGATGACGCCGAGGTGCATCAACGGGAAGATGACTGCCACGACAAGAGCGCACAGCGTCGCAAGTTCGGCGAGAATGGATGTGCGGCGTTCCATCTTGACATCGAGAACGAGGAAAATCGCCGAAATCAGCGTTCCCGCGTGGGCAAGGCCAATCCAGAACACGAACAGGCTTATGGGCAGCCCCCAGAACACTCCCGTGTCCACGGACCATGCCGCGGGCCCCTGCCACAGCGAATATCCCATGGACGCAAGCCCCGGGACAAGCAGGCAGAGGAAGACGATAAAGAGGATGCGGACCACTACTTACCCCCCATCATGTAGACAATTGAGGGATCAAGGCCAGCGAGGTCTGCCGGAGCGTACAAGTCGCGGCGGCGCGCCACCTTCACGAGTGGAGAATCTGGGTCGAGCCAGTTGCCAAATACGATAGCTTTCTTGGGGCAGGCCTCGGCACAAGCCGTATTCACGCCACGGCCACGCCAGACACCGCCGGCAGTCTTGACTTCCAAGCGGTCGTCTTGCAACCTGTGCAAGCAGAGCGAACATTTTTCCATGACGCCCTTACTGCGAACGGGTACCTTGTCGTTGAACTTCAGCGAAAGTCCCTGCTGCACAGCATCGTTAAAATTGAACTTGCGCGCATGCTCCGGGCAGTTCGCGCCACAGTAACGGCTCCCGGTGCAGCGCTTGTACATCATGGCACTCAAGCCGTCGGGCGTATGGTTCGCCGCCCCCGTCGGGCAAGCCCGTTCACAAGGGGCATTCCCGCAATGGGCACACATGAACGGCACTCCGCCGCGCATCTCTATCCAGTGCATGAACCGTCCCTTCGCGGCCTCGTCTTCGGTCACTAGCGGGATGTTGTTTTCTTGGATGCAAGCCAGAATGCACTTGCCGCATCCGTCGCAGGCATCAAGGTCAATAGCCATCCCAAATCGGTTTTCTAACGACGCACCCAGAGTTTTCAGGCGGCCGGGCATCGGGACGCGCACCAGTTCCATCCTGTGCGAAGGTTTCGACATGGCGCGCCGGACCTCGGCCTCGAACATCTTGAGCGAGGGCAGGTCCTTCTTCGCGGCATCGCCCATAAAGGGCAGCTTGCGGCAACCGCCGAGCATCGAGCCCACGGCCAGCAAGGAACACCACTTGATAAATTCACGCCGATCCATTCCCATAATCCCTACCGATGACACGCCGCGCAATACACCGCAGCCTTGAAATTCTTGTCCTTGAAAGTCTTTCCGCGGTGGCAGTCCAAGCAGGTCCGCATGTCAAAGCGCTCTCCCCCGTAAACGTCCGCCCCATAGCCGGTGCCGTGGCAATCTGCACAGGCCACACCGGCGCTATGGTGGACACCGTGGTGGAACACCACGTGTTCGGGCAATGAGGACTTCCGTGACCAAGGATATTCAGGGGCCTTCGCCAAGGCCGAATCAAGCGCCTCGATACCGGCGCCCTCGGTAAGCGGCAACCGGTGGCAGTCCATACATTCCGCCTTGGAGGGCAGATAAGCCTTGGCAGTGGCATAAGCGCCCGTATGGCAGGCGCTGCACGAGAGCCCGATGGAATCCCCGTGCATCGCGTGCATAAAAGGTACGGCGGAACCGTCACCGCGACGCGTCGGTTCCGCGACGCGGTTCATCAGCAAATCCGCAAGGAAAAAGGCGCACAGCAGCGCAACGAGGGCAACAAGGGACCACTTCATGGCGCCATCCCTATTTTGGCCTCCCCGGATCGTCCGGGTTCTTGAGGATATACAAAAGCCAGGCGGTCATCATCTTCGCCTGCTCCTCCGTCAGCGGGGTAATTTCCATCGCGGGCCATTCGTCCGGATGCTGCGGAGTCGGGTGTTTAAGGTATTCGACCATCGCGGCGGGGTCGCTAGCATAGTGCTGCACGTTATCGCGCATAGGCGGGGCCGCGAACTTGCGCGCCCACCGGTGACACCCCTTGCACTCGTTATTGAAGAACTCGGATGCGCTGGACTTGAGTTCCGGCGTCACGTCGGGCAGCACGAACACGTCTACGGCAAAAATCCCGCAGGCGAGCAGGAGTACCAGCCAGTATGTTCTCGATACCTTTGTCAAAGAAATTCCCTTGAAAACTCAGATACTATGTAAATATATTTATATTTTCTACAAAGAAACACACAAGAGAGAGAGCTGTATGGAATGGACCGATTTTACAAGCTTGACTAGGGAGCAGATGCTCCCCATCTGGGACTTTTACTGCAAGGACCCGTTCGACGTACTGGGTATTCACCCGCTCGAGACGGATCGTGGCATCAAGACCGCCATACGCACGTACCAGCCGCAAGCGAGATTCGTCCGCGGTGAATCCATCGACGGAGAAGTTGAGTTCGATTTCGTCAAGCTCGGTGACACAGGCTTCTTCGAGGCCATTCTTGACACCGAATTCAAGCCGTTCTTCTACAACCTTGTCATCAAGCAGGACGACGGCAATGAATACAAACTCACCGACCCGTACGCATTCCAGCCGGTTCTCTCCGAATTCGACAGACACCTCATCGCCACGGGCACGCACTACGAACTCTACCGCAAGCTCGGTGCAAACCTCGTGGAACACCAGGGTTTCAAAGGCGTGCAGTTCGCCGTATGGGCCCCCAACGCCAAAGCCGTTTCTGTTGTTGGCAGTTTCAACAGCTGGGACGGACGCCGCCACCAGATGCGCATGCTCGGCAGTTCCGGCATCTGGGAAATCTTCATCCCGAACCTCGGTGAAGGCGAACTCTACCGTTTCGAAGTCCACGGCGCCGATGGCAACCTCCACGTGAAAGTGGACCCGCTCGCGAAACTCAGCGAAGTGCGCCCGGCCACGGCCTCCATCACCACGCACCTCGACGGCTACGAATGGGGCGACGACCTTTACATGAAGACGCACTGGGCAACCAAGGTTTTCGGCTCGCCCATGAACATCTACGAAGTCCACGCCGGTTCCTGGCGCCGCGACCCGGCCAACCCCGACCGTTTCCTCGACTGGGACGAACTCTCCGAAAGACTCATCCCCTACCTCAAGGAAATGGGCTACACCCACGTGGAATTCCTGCCGCTCGCCGAACACCCGCTCGACGAGTCCTGGGGCTACCAGGTGACGGGCTACTACTCCCCCACGAGCCGCTACGGCACCCCCGACCAATTCAGGCATTTCGTGGACCTGTGCCACCAGGCCGAAATCGGCGTGATCCTCGACTGGGTTCCCGCGCACTTCCCCAAGGACGCCCATGCGCTCGGCCGCTTCGACGGCACCGCCTGCTATGAGCATGCCGACCCGCGCCAGGGCGAGCACCCGCACTGGGGCACCTACATCTTCAACCTGGGCCGCAACGAAGTCAAGAACTTCCTCATCGCGAACGCGATGTACTGGCTCAAGGAATTCCACTGCGACGGCCTCCGCGTAGACGCGGTCGCCTCCATGCTCTACCTCGACTACGGCAAGGGCCCCGGCCAGTGGGTCCCGAACAAGGACGGCGGCAACATCAACTACGACACCATCGAGTTCCTGAAGCACCTGAACAGCATCATGGGCCGCCTCACGCCACACGCCATCCTCATTGCCGAGGAATCCACAAGTTTTCCGAGCATCACGCGCCCGCCGGAGCAGGGCGGTCTCGGCTTCCACTACAAGTGGAACATGGGCTGGATGAACGACTTCCTGAGCTACATCGAGCACGAGCCCGTCCACCGCAAGTACCACCACAACCAGCTCACCTTCAGCATGGTTTACGCCTACAGCGAAAACTTCATCCAGGTGTTCAGCCACGACGAGGTGGTACACGGCAAGGGTTCCATGTTCGGCAAGATGCCCGGCGACAACTGGCAGAAGTTCGCGAACCTCCGCCTCACCTACGCGTTCCAGTACGCGCACCCGGGCAAGAAGCTCAACTTCATGGGCAACGAATTCGGGCAGTTCCGCGAATGGAACGAGAAACAGTCACTCGACTGGCACCTGGTCAGCTGGGACAGCCACGGAAAACTCCTGCAGATGATGAAGGTGCTGAACCACCTGTACAAGGAAAACGCACCGTTCTGGGAAATCGACCACTACTACACCGGTTTCGAGTGGATCTGGTGCGACGATGCTGACAACTCCATTGTTTCGTTTGTCCGTAAAGACGACCACGGGAACCAAATCCTGTGCGTGTTCAACTTCACGCCGGTGGTCCGCTACAACTACCGCTTGGGCGCGCCCACGCGCGGCAAGTGGAAGGAAATCTTCAACACGGATTCCGAAATGTTCGGTGGTTCTAACGTCGGCAACTTCGGCGAAGTCTGGACACAGGATGTCCCCTGGCAGAACCGCGATTGCAGCCTGAACATCAAGCTTCCGCCGCTTGCAGCCGTGTTCTTCAGGCTGGAAAGGTAATTTTCTTTAAATAGAAAAAGGAAAGGATGGCCCAAGGTCATCCTTTCCTTTTTTCATAAGGACATTAAATCATTTTATCAATCCACAGACAAAATAAGCACTATCGCCATTACTGAGACTAATATTGCTCCTATTGCAACAATAATACTTTTACTTTTGTTCTCTACCTTGTATGAGTTTTCGCCCGTCTTGACTGCAGTGTATTCAGCATCACCTTTGGCGCCAAAATCAACATTAATAATTGCGCCTCGATTTTTTTGTGGATTTGATTGAACTGGAGAAAAATCTACATTAGTAATAGAAGATGTTGTGGAGGTAGCGACATTTTGATTAGCCGAAGAAACACGAGAATTCGAGGCTTTTTGAGCATTCGAAATATGTTGATTAGCAGAAATATCTTGAAGTACCGAAACCGAATCATCAATTGGAATATTTTCATATTGATTACTCATATCATCTGCTGCCATTGAAAAAATCGCAGCAAAAAGAATCAAAAACGCAATTTGTTTATATTCATTCATTTTCATAATCTTTATTCACGCATGATATAAATTACTCAACTAAAGATACCGTCACCACAACACCCGCCAATAGAACCAAGCCAAGCATTATTACCCACAAAGCATTTGAAGTCTTCGCTTGTGCTGCATTTTGCACAGTCTGGTAATCAGGTCGTGGACGAATACCAACAACTCTATTTCCAACGACAAGCAACCCTACAAATTCGGTACGTTCGCTCCATAAGTCTAACCTATCCGAATCATTAGGTTTGAAAAGACGACCATCTTTCTCAGTTTTATATAAATGAGGTTTATAGTTATAAACAAATTCTACAGTATCACCGCGATATTCCGTAAATACTGGCGTACCCAAGTTCCTTGCCGTTTTTTGAATTTCAGGGGTTTTAAGAATTTGTTGCAAATCGTCTTCATCAACCCAGTTTTCTGACAAGCCATAGGTATGTGCGCATCCCGAAACAAGTACGAAAAAGAATAAAGCCAACATGTATCGTAGAACTTTCATATTTCACCCTTTCTAAACAACAACTTGCGCTTTTACAAGTAATATAAAATTATACTCATATCAGAAAAAAATCAAGTATCGGCCTTACTAAATAATCCAATTCTATTGTTTTTTAACAAACGAAAAGCCCCAGCTTCAAAGAAGCCGGGGCAATTCTTTTTTTTTCAAGGAGATCCCCGCCTTCGCGGGGATGACATCCTTGTGGATGTCAATCCTTAGTCGATCGTGATGAGGGTCAGCGTACGCTTGCCAACCTTGATACCCTTGGAGATATCGACAGTCTTCGACTTCTTGGACGGGTCGTTGGCCCAGCCTTCCTTCAGCTTTTCGGAGGTCTTGTCCAGAGTCTGGACCTTGGCCTTACCCTTGAAGCCGTCGATGTCGAGCTTGATGTCGAAGTCGCTGTAGGGGCTCTTGTTCACGAGCAACAGCTGCTTCTTCTTGCCCTTCACAGTGTAGTAGGCAGTGAGGAGGGCATCTTCGTCACCGGTAATCGTCGTCTTCATGAGCTTGCCGCGGAGAGCGTCAGAAGCCATCTGGAAGGCCCAGTAGCTCGGACGCGGGCAGTTCATGCAGTTTTCACCGGAACGGGTCAGGTAACCGTAGTCACCGCCTTCCGGAGTGATGTCGTTGTGGATATCCCAGTACTGGGCGTTATCCACGTTTTCGGTGGCGAGCATACCGAGGTAGTCGGCGACGAACAAGCCGTTCTCGACAGAGAGAGTCTGCGGGCCCGGGTTGAAGTCGACAGAGTTCCATTCGGTGAGCCAGAGCTCAATCTTCTTGTCCTTGTTGAAGTGAGCAGTCCACTTGTCCACGACCTTGTGCAGGCGTTCGTAGATAGCGGTGAGAGTCTGCGGGGCAGAGAGGAGAGCGAAATCGTTTTCTTCGCCGAAGTGCTGCGGATAATGGTGGACGATAAGACCGTCAGCGATGTCACCGGTTTCCTTGAGCACCTTTTCGTTCCAGTCGCCTTCGAGAACGCCGAGCACAGCCACCTTGATGGTCGGGTCGACTTTCTTCATAGCTTCGATGAACTTACGGGCGCGCTTACCATAGATGGTACCGCCGTCCTTACCATACTTTTCGTAGTACGGGTGCCAGTTACCATAGACTTCGTTACCGATTTCCCAGTAGAGGATGCCAGCCTTCTTGTCGATGTTGGTGTGCTTCACCCAAGCAGCAGCTTCCTGTTCGGTGCCGGAACCGAAGTTCACGGTGAACATAGCGTTGGAGCCAGTCTTCTTCAACCATTCGAGGAATTCGTCGGTGTCGACCATCCAGTCGTGGTTGTCGAGGATTTCCTTCCAGTGGTCGTCATCAGCACGGAGACCACCCGGATAACGGACGATACCGTGGTTGATGCGCTTCACGAAGTCGCGAGTCTGAACCTTGAAGCTCTTGTTGTCGAGCATGTCGCCATCCCAGAGGGCGGCGTTGATGCCGAAGAGGCCGCCGGAGATTTCCGGGTTGAGCACGTCGCTAGAGCCCTTGATGGCCACCTTGATGACGGCCGGACGTTCCTTGGCCTTGACTTCGCGCTGGTTGGTGAGCCTGATGTTGTCAATCTTGAAGCCACCGGCAGTACCTTCGCCACTCGGCTTGAAGTCGAGAGCAACGACACCCTTCAGGTCGAAGATGCCGTTTTCGACAGCGTTAGGCGGCTGGTAGTACGGGAACTTGCCGAAGGTGCGGAACGGCACGAGCAGAGTGGTCTTGCCCTTCGGAGCACCGACGTTGGAAACGAAGATTTCGTTGCCGGCATCCTGCACCTGCACGGTGATGGACTGCCAAGCCTTTTCGGAGTACACGTCGAACATGATGCCCCAGTGCTTGGTCCAGTCGCGGTCAGCAGCCGGACGGCCGCGCTTGTTCATGTCGAGCACGACGTCGACCCAGTCGGCGAGGAGGTAGTGTTCGATGTTCAAGCAGTTGCTCTTGAATTCGGGGCAGTTTTCAATATTGAACTTGAGCTGGGACTTCGGACCGAATGCCGGTTCCCAAACTTCGCTACCGTACTTGCCTTCGAAGTCAGAAATCACGAGATCCTTAGCAGTGGACTTGAAGTTGTCCCACTTGAGGTCCGGGTCAACCCAGTCGATATTTTCGGTGAAGGTGATCTGGTCGACGAAGACGGTCACAGGAGCCGGCTTGCCCGGTTCGCCCTGGTTTTCGCCCTTGCCCACAGAGAAGCGGATTTCCTGAATCTTGTTCCACTTCATGTCCTTGGCGACTTCGGCCTGCTTGTTAGCATCCCAAGCCTTGCCCTTGTCCATGAAACGCTTCAGAGGAATCTTGACGAGCTGCCAATCCTTGCTGACCTTGATCCAGTCGTTGAGGCCGACCTTGGTCTGGCTCTTCACGTCGTTGCCCTGGTTGTCGAGGATACCCACGTACAGCTTTTCGCCGCCGAGCTTACCCTTGATCCAGAAGTAGAGACCGCCCTTGTTGCGGACCTTGGAAAGGTCGATGAACTTGCCTTCGCCCAGCGAGTAGGTCACGCCGGACCAGTCGTTGTTGTCGATGTACATAGCAAGCACGTTCGGGTTGCCCTGAGTCTTGGACTTGGCTTCGCGCTGGGCAGTGAGACCACCGTAGCTATAGCTGAAGCCCTTGAGCTGGTTGTCGTAGAACGTAGCGAGTTTCTTGGCCTTGCCGTCGAGCTTTTCGGGGTTCTTCGGGCCATCGATAACGTCGTTGTTTTCATCCCAATAAACAACCTTCTTCTTCGGCGGGGCCTTCTTGTTGCCCTTCACGATTTCAATGTTGTCTACCCAGATTTCAAATTCGGAGGCACCGCTCTTGTCGATGGAGAAGCGGATTTCTGCAATCTTGTCCCAGTCGATGCGGGCCGGGAATTCAGACTTGCGGGTGTTGTCCCAGTAAAGGCCACGGTCCGGGAAGTCCACGAGAGGGATGGAAACCTTCTTCCAGTCCTTCGTCACAGCACCACCCTGGATGTACTTGTTCATCGGGAGCACGACCTGCGTCTTCTTGCCGTCGCTGACTTCTTCGTCGAGGAGGCCAATCTTGACGTTCTCGCCGCCGTTCTTGCCCTTGATCATGAACTCGACCTTGGAATCGAGCATGAACTTGTTCAAGTCGAAGAACTCGTTGTACAAGCAGATGGAGGCACCGGAATATTCCTTCGGGTCCAGCTTGATGTTCAGGGCAGCCTTGGACTTGTAACCGCCGTCCTTGGTAATCGTGACGCCCTTGCTCGAGCCACCGTAAGAATAGTCGAACCCGCCCTGACGATACTGTTCGTCGAAGAACTTGTAGACGACCGTCTTCGGCTGCTTCGGCTGCGCCATTACGGCCACGGCCATGCCCATTGCGGCAATAGCGGCGACCTTCATAGTTTGCTTCATCATGATTAGCATCCTTTGGTTTGTGTTTTAAAATCTTTCAAGAATATAAGTTTCTCAAATCAAAAAAACGCAACCGACGGAATATCCGCCGGTTACAGTTGTAAACGTTACTTGGCTTCCTTCAGGAGCTTTTCGACCAGATCCGGAGAGAAGCGGTCCTGGCGCTTGCCGTTGATGTAGAAGTTCGGGGTACCCTGAACGCCGACCTTGACACCCAGTTGGAAGTCCTTGTCGATGCGGGCCATCATGGCAGAGTCGAGCACCATGTCCTTCTTGAACTTTTCGACATCGAGGCCAACTTCCTTAGCCACGGCGATGTACATGGAATCGCTGAGTTCGCGGCTGTGCGGAGCAAGCGCATAGCGGAATTCCCAGAACTTGCCCTGCTTGTGGGCTGCGATGGAAGCTGCAGCAGCGGCCTGGGCGTTAGCATGGAAGCTGAGCGGGAAGTGCTTGTAGACGAACTTGATCTTGTCCGGGTACTTCTGGTTGAGTTCCTTCATCGTGGGAGCGATACGAGAGCAGTACGGGCACTGGAATTCGGTGAACTCGACGATGGTGAGCTTCGGATCCTTGGTGTTGCCGAAAACCGGGCTGTCTTCGTCCGGGATGTCCCAAACCTTGTTGTCGGCTTCCATCTCGGCGCGGGCCTGTTCGAGAGAAATGCCGCGCTTGTCGAGAGCGTACTTGATGATTTCGAATTCTTCCTTGACGATCTTAAAATCCTTTTCAAGGCTGTCCAGGCGAGCCTGCTGGTTGAACGACCCGCCGGCAGAGGCCTGGTTGCATCCGACCAAACCGACAACGAGAAATGCCATAGCGACAATAGAGATGTGTTTCATATTTTTCCTTTATTAATGAACATAGGTCAGACCGGACATGCCGGCCCAAAGTCTGCAACGAAATATATTAAATGTTCGGTGTCAAAAAAAAGAACTAATTGCATAAAGTAAAAAGTGGCGTCCGTCCATGTTACGGAATTTTTACACTACATTCAACCGATCTAACAATAACGACGATACACACTCATTCATCCTGCTTCGCACCTCTTTTTTGCATGCGCCCAGCTAGCGCCGCAGTAGGTTAAAAAGCTAAATTGCTTTTGCATCATGCTAAAGGATTTGCTGACATCGACAGCCGTGCAGGAGTTCATCCAAGGCGCCCTCGCGAAAAAAATGGACGAGCTGCAGGTATCAAGCGCACTCGCCAAAAAATACAGTTTCGACGAGCGCGCCGCCATCATGGACTACATGGCGCTCGTGCCCAAATTCCGCGAAAAGTTCGGGGCAAGCAAAGCGTTCCTCCTGTGCGACAAGCTCGCCCTGGAGCAGAGCACGGCCCAAGACATCGGCCGCTACAAGGCGACTCTCTGGCCAAACGGCGAAGAGGCCAGAGGAAAAAGCGTACACGACCTATGCTGTGGCATGGGCGGGGACAGCTTTTTCCTGCCGCGCGAACTCAAAGTCACCGGAGTAGACCTGGACGAAGACCGCATCGCCATGTACAGCCATAACGCATGCGTGATACGCGGCGACGGCGAAGCCGTCCTGGCCGACGTCAAGGAAGCCTTTGCCAAATCCCCCGCAGACTACTTCACCATCGACCCGGCCCGGCGCACGGACGAGGGCGACAACCAGCGCGACCTGAACAACCTCTCGCCCACCTTTGCCGAAGTCCTCGACATCGCGAAACACTACAAGGGCGGCATGGCGAAACTCCCGCCCGGCTACCCCGTTGGCGAAATTCCCCACGACACCGAGATTCTCTATATCGGCAAGCATTCCGACTGCCGCGAATGCCTCGTCCTCTTCGGTGAACTCGCCCGTGCCCCGGGCACCGTCCGCGCCGTCATCGTCGACAAAGAGGGCAACGCCATCGCCCAATGGGAAGCCCCCCGCGACGCTGCACGCGAGACCCGCGACGAAGCCGAACAGCGCCATTTTGACGAGAACCTGCAAATGGAAGGCCGCGACAGAGTCTACCGCACCGCAAGCAGCCAATCGGACCTTCCTCTCGGTGAACTTTCCAAGTACATTTCGGAACCCGCCGCGGTCCTCGTGCGCAGCCGCCTTTTCGGCCTTGCGGCGCTGGCCCACGACCCCGTAGCCCACCTCATCTCCGAAGGCATCGCCTACGTATCTAGCGACACGCCCCTCCCCTCGCCCGGATTTTCCTGCTACGAGGTCGTCGACCGCACCGACATTTCCACCAGCGCTGTCCGCAACATGCTCAGGGCGCATAATGTAGGCCGCCTCACGATAAAGCTCCGCGGAGTCAAACTCGACCCCGACGCCGAAATCGCGCGACTCAAGCCCAAGGGCAAAGAATCCGCCATACTCTTCTACACCCGCGCCTACGGTGAAAAAATCGCAATACTGGCAAGGCCCGAGCCTCCAACCCCTAACCACTAACCACTGTTTACCAACCACTATTCCCCATGCCCGTCAAACTTGAACAATCCTGGCTTAACCTGCTCGCCGACCAATTCGAGCAGCCCTACTTCAAAAAAATCAAGGAAGTCCTCCTGCAAGAAAAGGCGGAGCACCACATCGTCTACCCGCCCGGCTCCAAGATTTTCGCAGCGCTTGATTTTTGCCCCGTAGACAAGGTGAAAGTGGTCATCCTCGGCCAGGACCCTTACCACAACCCAGGCCAGGCACACGGTCTCTGTTTCTCCGTACCCAACGGAATCGATCCCCCGCCCTCGCTCATCAACATTTTCCAAGAAATTCATGACGATCTCGGCATCAACCCGCCGCCGCACGGCAACCTTGAAAGCTGGGCCCAACAGGGAATCTTGCTTTTGAACGCATCGCTCACTGTGCGCGCCCACATGGCCGCAAGCCACGCCGGCATCGGTTGGCAGCAGTTCACCGACACCATTATCCAGCGGCTCTCGCAAGTCCGCGAAAACCTCGTGTTCATGCTCTGGGGCAGTTTCGCCATCAAGAAGCAGTCCCTGATTGCCCCCGGCCGCGGGCACCTCATCCTCACCGCCCCCCACCCGAGCCCGCTTTCGGCATATCGTGGGTTCTTCGGCTGCAAGCACTTCAGCAAGGCGAACGCCTTCCTCGCAAGCAAAGGAATCCAACCTATCGACTGGCAAATAAAGTAACGCCATACGACAAGGCAGACAAAACAATTCAGATAAAGAAAGACCCGTCTCCATTCGGAAACGGGTCTTTTTACTCGGTAATCTTAAATCAGCGTTTTTCTACGGAGATGACCTTGACGGCGGCTCCCTGCCTGAGCAGGTACCTTCCAGAACGCTGGAACTTGTCTGCGACAATTTCCTTGAGCGGGGCACCGGACTTCAGTTCAACCGAGCCAAGGAACTTGCCCTGCATATCGAACACTTGGGCCTTGCCTGCCATCACGAAGGACTTTACCATTGCCGGGAGGGCATCCGGAGCAGAACTGCTACTCTCAGCGGAAGCAATAGCGCTAGAAGAAGAAAGAGCCGCATCGCTGGAAGCGGGCGCACCGGAGCTGCTGCTGCCCGAAGCATCGGAACTGGATTCCGGCTTTGCAACACCTTCAGGCTTAATGGTCAGCTTGTAAAGCTTGCAGCCTTCAAATGCGTCGATAGTGGTTTCCGTGTCGTAGGTGACTCCGTTGTATTCAGTCGCATTAATCGTTTTGGGCTCAGCCGTGGGTTTCTCCTTCCAAATCTTGAAGTTGCCGGTCAGGTGGAGCATGGCGAGGAAATGGACCAGACCATCGTAGTAACGCTGGCTACCGACAATCGGCTTTGAATCCCAAGCCTTCTGCAAAACTTTCTTGACCAAATCCTTGTAATCATCTTCTTGAAGCAATGCGTAAGTCGCCACGGCGTTCGCGCCTGCCTGTCCGATGGTGAAGTCGCCGTAGCCGCTAGTGCCGTCCCAGTTGAAGTGCCCGTGCTGGTAGCCGTCCCTCTCGAAGAAGTCGGTAATCACCTTCGCAATCTTCGTTTGGCGTTCCATATCCACGCCGAACAGGTAGCTGTCCATGCCGTAGTTCATAGGGCAACGGATGGCGTCAAAAGCGTACTTGGTAGAATTGTCGCTGAATGCGTGGTGCGGCGTCCCGTCAAAGTTGCTGTAATCGCTGCACAGGCCCGATTGCGGGTTTGCCGAGTTGTAAATGTGGTCGCGAGTAGCTTTTGTAGCCTTCAACCATTTGTCGGTGTTGGTCGTCGACCAGCGCGAGAACAGGTCTACGAATGCGGGCAAGCTGTAAGAAGCATCGCCCCAGGTGTTGTTGCCGTCGCTCGGCTGGAACGTGGCAATGTAAGACTGTTCGCTATACAGGGACTGGCCGTTGCCCTTCCAACAAGCTTTCAAGATGGACTGCGCATCCTTCATATAACCTTCGTCGTTCCAGCGGTGGGCCGCAAACAGGAGCGACATCATAAAGTAGATTTCGCCATCGGGAGCATTACCCCAGTCTCGTACAGAGCCATCGCGGTTTGCCTGCCAAGCGAAATAGCCGGAGCCACCCGTGGCGGGGTCCTTCCACATGTGCTTTTTGGCCCAGTTCCAAAGTTTGCCGAATTGTTCCTTGTGGTCGGTCTGCACCGAAATCATCATGCCGTAGCTCATGCCTTCGGAACGGATGTCGTTATTGTTGATGTCGACGATGTAGCCACCGTCGTTATCTTCGTAATACACGGTCTTGTCGTTCTGGCCGCCAAAGTAGTGGTTCCAGAGTTCGTCAATCTTGTCCTGGATGTCCTGGTCGGTCTTGCCCAGTAAGGTTTTGAACGGGCTAGTGTAATCGCCGGTGTAATAGGCACCAGTCGACTGCGAGCCATCCTTTTCACAATCTGGACCATAATAGGATCCCGATTCGTCGAAGAAGGGGCCTGTATAGATTTTTGAATCAGCTGCACTAACAGCGACAGCGCATAACAATGCAAATGAAATTGCAGATAATGCAATACTCTTCATTTTTTACTCCTCATTCTATGGAATAAGATAGACTCAAAAGCAGGCTTTATCGAGGAGAAAAAACAAAAAATGTTGTAATGCCTACAACAAGAAACGGCACAAGAAACACGTTAAATAGAGGCTTTCATGCCGTTTTTTTTGGGAAAAAGAACCGTTTTAGTAAAATAACGGCATCTAGCGGAACTTGTATTTCAGCGAGCCCTTCTCGGCGGAAATCTTCAGGAACATGCTTCCGCCATCAAAGTCCAGCATCCGGTAATCTACGAGCGTATCGCCGCTCGCGTCCGCGCTTTTGGTGTATTTCAGGCGGATTTTGAATTCACCCACCCAGTCGGCCGACACGACACGGCTACGCTCACCCGGCAGAATCGTTTCGTCAATCCACGAAGAATAAATACTGCCATCAAGCGAAACAACATCCAACGAGAGGATGGAGTATTTCGCAGTCGCATTTTCCACCTGGAGGCGAGTCTCGGATTCGATAAACCAATGACTCAGGCAACCGGTAAGCATCAAAGGTATCGCGAAAAGCCCAAGCAGGAAGGCCATCGTACGCATGCGACGCATCAAGATAGACCGAATCATTACTTACCTCCCTCGTTCCCGCCCGATTTTTCGTAACGGATTCCCGTCGCTTCGAGAGTCTTGGGTTTGTTGCTGTTCGAAGTCGACAATTCCGACGGATTCAGATGAATCAGGCCATCGCCCTCAGGCGGCTTGTCCTTGTTCTTCCTTTCAATATTAATTGTTTCGAGAGGTGCCGAACGCGTACCACCACGGGCAAACAGGAACCCGTCAAAGGCGGTCATGTTGAACTGGAACTCAACAATAAACGTGCCCTTTGCGTGGAAAAAGTTTTCGTACTCGTAGGAAGAATTATAGGCAAAACGGACAAACGGGAACTCTATCGCACCGCCCCAAAGGAGATCGTCCGTACCGTCAATATCCTTGTTCCGGCGAATGCAAGTCGCCTCGAAGGCCACCATGCGCGAAGGATCCGGGTAATATTTGAGTGCCGCCGAATGGAACCCGTCGTCGGGGAAATCGTAAGACAGTTCTGCATAAAGAACTTGTCCGTACAAATTCTGTTCCCAGTTCATGCGGTAATTGTCGGCGCTAAACCTATCCACAGAGCGGTTGTACACAGTGAAATCGACATTGGGCAAATAGGTAAGAATGCCGTGGGATTGCCCGCCATAGACAACACGTGATTCCAAATCCATCGACAGCCGCAAAAAGCGCACGTTAGAACGGTAGAAGTTCCCTTGCAGGCTAAAATGATTCCAACGCAAATGCGCCCAGGAGTAATACAGGGAATCGTCTTCTTCGGGGTACACAATGCCGACACGCTCCACATTATAATGTTGCATACCACCGGCAAATGTCAAGTCGTACTTTATCTGAGAAAAAGTAAGACCCCAAGTTGTCATGGAAGACACATGCGAGAAATCGTTATACTGCGGGAAGAAAAAGAAGTCCTCGCCATCCCAGCCAGAACGTTCGAACCACAGCAATGCGCCAAGTTGGCTGTTCCTAGCGACCGCGCCACTACCGAAACCGGCGAAATGATGCCTGAAGGCAAAACCGTCGTGTTCACCATATGGGCTCTCCAGCGGAGTCTGGCTCGGAAGGGGCAGATAGTTAAAACCCACATCCAGGAATCCGCCGCGTCCACCGCGCATCACATCGCGAATTTCGCGGAGTTGCTGGTCACGCGTCTGCGAAGCACCTGTCGAAAGCGCCCCGGCAGGGATAGCATCGGCAAGGGCGAGGCCCGTCGCAAGCGAGAGCAAGCAGAGAGCACGTCCAAAAATTTTTCGCATCAACATGACCATAATTTATAAAAAAATTTTTAAAACATCCTAGAACTGGAAATAAAGGAACGGGTTGTAGCTCTGGGTAAACAGCGCAAGTGTCGCCAACACAAAAAGCCCGAGGGCGACCACCGCCTTCCAGAATTTCACCTCGTTACACCAGTCAAAGCTACGGAATTTCCAGAACGAAAGCAGTGCCGCCACGGCCATGAACACCACGCACGTCGGCGTGAAGATTTCGGCCGTAAGGATAGCATCGGCGCTGCTCACCGGCATAAGCCCGAGCATCGCCTTCCACATGCGCCACGCCTCACCAATGCTATCGGCACGGAACAACACCCAGCCAAACAGCACGAGCACCTGCGTAATGAGAATCTGCACCACGCGGGGCGCCTTGTAGTAGAGCGCGTTCTTGTTGTTCGCACGTTCGAGAATCATGAAGAAGGCATGGTAAAGGCCCCAGCAAACAAACGTCCAGTTCGCGCCGTGCCACACACCGCTCAAGAACATAACCATGAACAAATTAAAGTACAGGCGTTTCTTGCCGACGCGGTTTCCACCGAGGGCGATGTAGAGGTAATCGCGGAACCAGCTCGTGAGCGAAATATGCCAGCGTTTCCAAAATTCAGTAATGCTCCCCGAGCGGTACGGACCGTTGAAGTTGCGCGGGAAATGGAACCCGAGCATCAGGCCAAGGCCAATCGCCATGTTGCTGTACGCCGAGAAGTCAAAGTAAATCTGGAACATGTAGGCAAGGCTACCCCACCAGCAGTTCAACACGCCGGGAGCGTCCGCCGCAAACACGCGGTCGGCGATGATGCCCACCTGGTTCGCAAGGAAAATCTTCTCCGCAAAACCGAAACTGAAGAACATGATGCCGCGAACGAAGTTCTCGAGCGTATGCGTGCGGGTTGCGAGTTCCTCGGCCACCGTATTGTAACGCACGATCGGGCCCGCGACAAGTTGCGGGAATAGCGCCACATAGCAGGCGAACGTTACGAAGTCCTTGACCGGAGGAGCCGTACCGCGCCACACGTCAATCGCATAGCTCATGGACTGGAACGTATAGAATGAAATACCCACCGGCAAAAGCACAGTCATCACGGAGAACGGCTCGCAGCCGAGCTTGGCCACCACGTCGTTGATGACGCCCATGCCGAACATGTAGTACTTGAAGAATCCTAGCGCACCGAGGTTCACGACAATCGCCGCGAGGAGAGCCAGGTTACGTTGCCGCTTGCTCGCGCCAGGCGCAGAGATGAACCGCCCGCTCACGTACACCACGAGTGTCGAGCCGAACATCAGGAATACGAGCCACGGTTCGAGCCAGCCGTAAAAGATGTAACTGAAAACAGTGATGAAGAAGTTCAGGCCGGAATGCTTGACCCCGGCACGGAACAACACAAAGTAGCCAACCAGGAACGTCGGCAGAAAGTAGAACAGGAAAATCTGGGAAGAAAAAACCATAGAGGATTGAGCTATGAGCGCGGGGCTAAAGCCCCTTTGAGGTATGAGACCATGATGAAGAAGTCAAAACCAACCACAGATTCCCTCAAAGGGAGCCTTTGGCGACCGACCTCGCCACTCAAAGCGAGTGAAACGAGCGACCTGATCACTCATTCACCTCCACGGCCAGATAGCGCGGGGATTCGTCGTCAAAGTATTCGTCTTCGACGGCTCCGTCCCAGTTGCCCTCGAGCGGCACAATCTTGAGCGTATGCTTGGCCTTCGCCTTGAACTCGCCCACGTTGCCCTTGCTCTTGTCGGCCATTTTGTCCTTGACCTTGCCACGGGCGATGAGCGGGTTGTACACGCCCACCAGGATTTCCTTGGCATCGAGCTTGCCAGAGACGACCTTCTGTACCTTGTACTTGAACACGTACACGTAGCTGTACAGGTCGTTACTCGGCATCTTGCCCGGGATTTCGGTCAGGCGGGCTTCGACAGTGATGGGATCAGCCGCGAGCGTGAAAGCCGCAGCAGCGAGAATAGCGAAAAAAAGTTTCTTGAGCATATGCGAAATATAAAAAATTTACTCTTTTAAAAAATATGGTATTGTACCGAAATACCTAAACCACCAAAAGTATAAGCCTCAGCAGAATTAAAAGTTTCTTTTTCACGCAAACCAATATACCTCATGTCATAAAAAAGGCCCACTTGCCATTTTTCATCCAATTTATAACCAATTCCAGCACCCATAGCAAGACTCACGAAAGGAGGTCCATGAATAGATTCATTGTCTATATCTTCAATGCCTTCGCCTAAATCATCACTCGCAAAGACATACATAACCGAGAAATAGCTTCGGAAATAAATTCTCCATATTCTCAGAGTCCATAAAAGAGGCTTAGCGCCCAAAGACCAGAACGCTACACTTTGTTCACCATCGTGATGGGAATATCCAAAGCGCCTCAATTCAAGCGACATCGAGAAATCCGAAATGTTTTGCGGTTCATCAAATGCGCCAGTTTCTAAAGAAAGTCCAACAATTCCTGCCGGTTTGTAAATCTGATTTTTGACTTGCATACGACTATCGCCAATCCCGCCGGCAACAAAAAAGGCATTCGAATGAATGACAAGGAACAGGACTATCGCCAAAAATCTACGCATACGCTGTCCCCCACTTTCTCCGTATCATCGGAAAACATCAACCTTCTATCTTTATTGGTTTTATACTCTGAATAAATAGATTTGTCGTTATCTTTTTCGAATACGTAACGAGCACTTCCTATTTGCAAATTATAAAGAAAAGAACCATTATGCTCCGCTGGGTGAAGCAAGTGTACTGGTTCCACCCTCTCTCCGAATTCCGGTAGAAATGCTAAGTCCGCTTTCGAATAACTTTCATCTGTAAAAATTTTCGTTTCATAGAAAAACGCCACACTATCTTCTATACATATTTTTTCACATTTTATATAATATAATCTGGTCAAATCACGATCTTCAGAATAATGCCTGCTAAAGACATAATAGTAACAGCCTCGAATATCTTCTTCTGAAAAATCTTCCGGCGATATAGACAAGCCATCCTCGTCAAAATAGGCCGAGCACCCATTCAAGGAGAGCGCCGCCATCAAGACGAAAAGCATTCCAAATAAATTTATTAGCTTGTCCATATTTGAAAATTTAACAAAAAAAAGAAACCCACCGATAGGTGGGTTTCGAATTATACTGTAAAAATAATCAATCCGAAGAGGTCTCGACATCACCTAAAAGGCAGCGGACAGCCATGCCCCAGTCCTTAGCATAAATTTCATAATAGGCATAAAGGCTTGATTTATCATTCAGCAAGCAACGATACCGGTATGTATCCGAAGTCCAGTATACACCATGATATCCACCACAAACATGGACATCTCCAAAATAGAGACTAGCAAGGCCCGAAAAACCAAATTGGTCGTTTCCTGTTTCGCCAGTCCATGTACTAAGGGATTTCAAGTAATTTCCATTGCCATCATTGCCAACCTTTAAACTATGAACAATAGAATCCAAAGCATTCCACTCTTCGTTACTGGGCAAATGCCAACCTGGAGGGCAAGCCGTCAAAGCTTCTGTTTGATAATAAAGGCGCCCGTAGATTACGCAATTTGAATCTTGATTATCATAGCAAGCACTTTCCTCGGTTTCGAAATTCAAATTTTGAGCCATCCAAATCTGCGAACCAATCTCTATCGTGCGATAGACCTGGCTATCACGAACATCGAGGAACTGGCCATACATGCCGGAATCAAGCAGATCCTGATTCAAATACTCCGTTGTCACACACTTGTATTCAGAGCAGTCATAATCCACAGACAGGTCCATGTGGGAGCTACTAGACACCGAAGAAGAAGACTTTGCCTTTGAAGAACTGGATTCCTTCAAAGAGCTGGATTTCTTGGAAGACGAAGACTTAACCTTGGAAGATGAAGACTTTGCCTTAGAAGAAGACGATTTTGCCTTGGAAGAACTAGAGACCTTTTTAGAAGATGACGATTCTTCTATAGAAGACATCTCCATCTGGAACCAATCCTCGTCATTACATTGATAGTATAAATTGTTCTTTTGCACAAGAACCAATTCACCTTCACGACTGTCGGTACATTCACCAAGGTCATAAATGCTTTTAACCTTCTTGATTGTCTCGACATCACCGGATTTCGGTTGCTTTACTGATGAATTCGAAGACGTTGCATCCGAATCGCCACAGGCACTCAGGATAAACATGGCAGACAACAGGATTGTCGGTAAAATAAATTTGTGCATAAAAAAACTCCACATTTTTGGGTTCGCGAAATATAACAAATTATCCGGAAAATCCATATATAAAGAACCCCGCTCTTTCGAACGGGGTTCTAAGCTGCTTCACTTGGACTCGAACCAAGGACAACGCGATTAACAGTCGCGGGCTCTACCAACTGAGCTATGAAGCATCGTCTGTTAGACGACCCCAAATATAGATAAAGAAAAAACTTTGTCAAGGGGATTTTTTTGAAAAAATCAAAAAAATTAAAGAAAAAAGCTTTTTTTCTAAAATACGGGAGGAGACCCTTCCCTGGCCGACGCGGGCAAAGCTACTTTGCATGCTTACGCATAAGCGCAATTTCGGCGGCATAGCCGGGGAGTTCGTTCGGGGTTTCCAAGTAGAACGGCAAATTGCGGAGTGCAGGGTGATTCACCACGCGCACAAGCGCCTCCAACCCAATAAATCCCGCACCGATAACCTCGTGCCTATCCTTATGGCTTGCCAGCGGATTCTTGCTGTCGTTCAAATGAATCGCGCGCAGCCGCTTTAACCCGATAATCTTGTCGAACTGCTCCAGCACCCAATCGAGGTGGTTCACAATGTCGTAGCCACCGTCGTGCACATGACAAGTATCGAGGCATACCCCGACCTTATCCGCCAGTTCCACGCGGTCGATAATCGCACGCAGTTCCTCGAAGGTACGGCCAACCTCGCTCCCCTTCCCCGCCATTGTCTCGAGGAGCACGACCGTCTTCAAGTCCGGGTGCAAAATGGCGTTCAGGTGGTCGACAATCAATTCAATTCCGCGCTCGGCACCCTGCTTCACATGGCTCCCTGGGTGGAAATTGTACATCGCTCCCGGAAAATGGTCCATGCGCCACAAATCGTCCTTCATCACATCGCGGGCATAGTCGCGAAGCCCTGGATCAGCAGAGCACGGATTGAGCGTATAGGGAGCGTGCGCAAGCGCCGGGCCGAACCCGTTCGCCTGCATCAAATCCACAAGAGCCAAAGCATCGGCCTTGTCAAAAGGCTTCGCCGCTCCGCCGCGAGGATTACGGGTAAAGAACTGGAATACGTTCGCGCCAATAGAAAGGGCATCCTTGCCCATCGCAAGGAAGCCCTTCATTGAAGATAGATGACAACCGATGTACATTAAGCCAACGGTTAGAGAGACAGACGAGCCACACGGGACTCGTGGCCCACGCGGACCTGCAAGACATACACGCCGCTACGGGCCGGGGTGGCCAAGCGGAAGTCGTTCGTGCCGAAACGGGCATTCCCGTAGACCGTCGAGACCACGTTGCCGTTCACGTCGAGCAGGCGCACAGAAGCCTTCTGGCCGGCCATTCCGGCCGACACGTCAAACTGCACGGCAATTCCACCAGCAACCGCATCAAAGTGCACATTGCCAATTCCCTTGACAGCGGCAATCTTCGTGCCCGCCGGAACGACCTTCAATTCAGCCGTCTTGGAACCCGAAACATTCACGTCCATCGAGGAATTGTCGTTCCATTCGTAAGTCTTGCCGTCCATGACGAGAGCAACGTCGTAGCCCATGGCCCGAACTTCGTCCAGGCCTTCGAGCGCAAGATTCACCTTCCCGTTCTTGGACGCATTCAGCTGGACCTTCCAAGAGTATTCGTTAGCGGAAGCCTTGGCCAAGATGCGCTTGGCGAGCAAGGCATTGTCTTCACCCACGAACGATACGCCCACAGAACTTTCCATACCGGCAGGCGGTTCGGCAATAGCGATATTGTTGGAACCCACACCGAGTACGTTCCAGGAATCGACGAAGCCATCTTCCGTGCTCGCCACGAGGACCATGCTCCAGGAATCCTTCGTTGCACTCTTGAGGAGTGCAGACTTCTTAGCAGCAGACTTAGTCTTGACCGACGGGAACACCGGCTTCGTGCTAATACGGATAGTGCGCTTCTTGTCAACATTGATCCAGAAGGCCTCGCCCGCGAACAAAGTATCGGCCACTTCGTACTGGGCAGTAACAGTATTCCGACGCCATAGCGGAGTGTCGCCGTTTTCGGCAGACTTGAAGCCTGCAATAGAACCTGCATAAAGGTTCCAGGAATACGGGTTAGCAAGCATATTCCAGCCACTGAACTTTTTGTCGACCGTCCATTTCAGGGAATCCGATTCAGCCTTCTTGAGCGGCAAATCCAGGCTGAATTTCACGTTGGATTCGGTGCGGACCCAGTAACCAGCAGCCTCGACAGCCTTGGAGTTCTTGGGCAAGGCTTCGTACTGCCAGTAGTCGCCAATCGCATTCGATTCGTTCCATGAATAAATCGTCGGCTTGGCGTTCTTCAGAGCGTTCTTGGGCCAAGAACCGTAAGCCACCATGTTCCACACGCGGCCACGGATTTCGATATCGGCAGAGAATTCCTGCTTGATAACCTTGCTCTTCTTCGAAGATGCCTTGATATTGAAGGAGTACTTACCCGGATCAAGCGGATAGAACACGAACTCACGAGTCTTGCGGCTAAACGCAAACGCCGTATCCTTCATAAAGCCATTAGCCGCCGAAACAATCACACGCGGCTTCAGAATCGTGTCGCAGAAGCTCGGGGCATCCAGTTTGAAGGAGAACAATGCGGCCGTACCGGACTTGAGAACACCGGCATCGGAAATGATGACGCTGTCGGCACACCCGAAATCATCAACAGAATCGCTCGGTTCGTCGTCCGTCGGTCCAATTGGCACGATAATCGTATTTCCAGAAGAATCCACCGTTACGATAGAGGGTTTACCTGTAGAATCAACAACAATCGTGGAACCCGGACCTGTCGGGATACGAATGGTGCGCTCCGTCTGGTAAATCATCAATTCTTCACCACTTGCGAGAATCGAAGAAAGATCCAATTCTTCTCCGAAGAGATAATCGGCGCGGACAACGACACCACCGGTCTTACTGACCACAAACGAAATCTTAGAGGAATCCGCACTCAGGACATCGACAATAGAGAACTTGTCCACCTTCGGCAAAAGGCGATCATTTCCTTTGAAGACAACGATTCTTTCATGTCCCATGCACGTATAGCGGATTTTAATTCCCGAAGAATTCGAAAGCATCAAGGACGTTGTTTCGATTTCATCCTGCTTCAACATTTCAAGCAGAGCACTTTCCCGCTCGTTCAGGGTTCTTCCCCTAGGCTGGGCAACAACGTAATCATACAACAAATCCGTTGCAAATTGGAGCGTCACTTCAGAAGTCGGATTCTGCGAAACATAGTTAATCAATTCTGCCGAAGAAGTCACGATATCGGATGTTCCGGCAATCTTCCAGAAAGAACCCTTATAGAACGTACCATTACTATTATTATCGAGGACAACAAATACCGCTTCGGGCAGATTTTCGTCTTTAACAATGTCGTACTCGGAATTGTCCCAGAACAAGACACGATTTCCTGTTTCAAGAGTGGTATCCACATCAAATACTACCTTGGGAACACCAACGACCTGCTTTTCAAATTCCATGCCATCGACAAGCGCACTTGCCGTTTTTTCCAGGCCATTCCACACGAGGTCGCCATTCTTCTGTTTCCAAAGTACGAACTTTTTCGATTTGGCATCGTAGCTGGCAACATCCAGTTCGTCGCTGTCAAAGCGTTTGCCATCGACCTTGAGTTCCCACTTGCCTTCGGCATCGGTATAGATTTCGACATCTTCCGGAGATGCCCCGCTTTCATCGAAGCCACGCAAAATCACTCTCTTGATGGGTTCGACTTTGTTACCCAAGCTGAAAACCAGTTGCGGAAGGCCATCGTTTCCGTTCGCATCGAAACCCCAACGAGGAGTTTTTTCACCTTCATTCAGAAGGTATGCAAATGCAGGCGAAGAGAAACCCACCGTATACCCTTCTATAGACTCATCCAGCGAACTGAACATATACGTATTCGCCGCAGACAGATCCGTCTGCCCTATGACAAGACTACTAGCAGATGCTTTCGCATCATAAACGTAGCTGTTTTTCACGGAGAAATCATTTGCATCCACAGAAAGGGTCATAAGCCCAGAAACTTTATTTGGCGAAGGCACTTTCATGTCAATCGTAAGGCCGCCTTTGTAATAGGAATCGAAAATTTCGACATTGTCTGCAACGTCATAATGCCCAACAAGCCCAGAAATATAAGAGGTATCGGAATTTTTCATGTCCGATACAACAATATCGCCTGATACAAAAGACTCGCTTATCGTCAGCGACGGACGGCCACCTTCGGTTTCGAACGGAGAATTGCCAATAAGGCCACCCATATAGATCGGTTCAAATCTATCGGAGCTTGCCCCCCCATCAAACTTTACAGACATCAAAGAGCCATCTTTACCTACAACACTAGCCTTTTCGATAGAGACATTTTTAGTATTCTTGAGCCTACCAACAAGGCCGCCAACGTACTGCTCCTTGTTATCGTCGGCATAGTAACGCTGAGCCGTAAGGCTACCTTCGTAGCTAACAGTCCTCATTTTAAGGTCAGACTTCGAGTTTCCGATACAACCGATAGCTCCGCCCATAGACAAATCAATCGAGCGCGTCAGGGCCGGATCGAAGGATTCAATATCATTGACAGCGATATCGCTCTTAATCGAGACCTCGTTTAATACCACAGGAGAACTATTCACAATACCGAATACGCCACCTATAGAAGCACCTTCCACAGGAGAAAGCGAAGCCTCGATTCCTTTTTCAACTTTAAGTTTGTTCACGTAAACACTGTCTTTCGAATTCTTTACAGCACCTACAAGGGCGCCAATGTTTGCATAAGGGCCCCAGTAGCTTATGGCCGAACCGCTCACGACGTTGTCACTGAACGTAATCGGTCCATTTCCCCATACACCCATAAATCCGCCAATGCTCGGAAGCGATTCATCCTTCGATCTATAGACAATCGAGCCAGAATAAGAGGAACCTTCGATAGAGCCACTCACAACTTTCACCCCCGGAGCCATGGAGCCAAAGAAGCCCCCAGCAGCGGATAAATAAGCGAAATCAAGAGCTTCTGTATTCGAAGCCGTATTTACATGAGGCGCATCAAGATTCACCGAAATATTCACCGTGGAGACGCAACCATTCATGTGCAGTTTTAAGACTGGCGTGGAACTCTTCGGCATCCAATAGCCAAGGACACTCCCCACTCTTAACGTCATCGGTTTTTCGTCCATAACTGTATCAAAATTATTGACAACATCAATATTTCCGGAGATTGTAGACCATTCTAATTCAATCGTCCCCGCTTCAACCTCAGCGGCAAAGCCTCCGATATGGACAAAATGTTTCGAAAAGTCAACCGCTTCAAATTTCAACGGAGCCAATTCCAACGACGAATTTATCATATAGAGACTAGACACCGATGACACTGCAGCGACAACTCCCCCCAAATAGATAGTCGTGGAAGTCCAACTAGGCGAGTCCGTAGAGAAACCTACCGAAATATTCTTTAAACGAGACGACATTATTAAACCGCTGCCGGAAGCATATCCAAAAAATCCGCCCGTTCTTATGGACAGCAAGGAATCAATGGTCAGGCCATCAACGGAAGCATTCTGGAAGATGAACGAACCGCAGCTAGATCCATTGCAACTCGATGTATCGGCAAGAAAGCCGACTGTCGAAAAAACAGGCTGTTTTCCATCGCTACCCGGGACACCCTTCACGCCGACATTTTCAAGCGTAACTTCATTCAGGTAGACACCCTTAGGATTGTCCGCTAGGAACGCCGCAGAGTTATGGCTGTCATCCGATTTTGCCAACAAGTAGCAATTCTTGAAGTCGACATTTTCAATATAGACTGTATCAACATTCTTGAAAAGGGATACTCCAGCGCCCTTCAAAAGAATACCCGAAAGGGAATTCGATGAAGAACTCTTGTCACCGACGACATAGACGTTTCTTTTGCCAAAGTCAATCGAGCCACTCAAATTGGCTGGAACTCCGGACCAAGGCATACCAATATTGTTGGAGAATTTGATATTGCCTTTCACCCGAATAACCAAGTTTTTTTCACTCGCAGAAAGTTGATTGATCTTTTCCTGAATGCCTTCCCATTCACTTACCGAGGTAACGGTTATAATGCGAGCATCGTTCGGCACAGTGGGCAACGTCGGTTGAGCTGCAATGGCGTTGCTAACCATGGACAAAGCCAAAGCGGCCATTCCAAGAACGCACTTAAACTTTTTCATACTGTTGTCTTTATTAAAATTTTTCATCTTTCACCTCCCCACTTGCCTAGAAAGCATAATTCAACGAAAGAATACCGTAGAAGTCCTTGTATTCGTCAGACCGGCTGTCTGGGCGATAATCGTACACGGCGCCCAAAGTCCAGTCCGTAAAGAAGGTCTTCGTGAAGTACACGCGGAACATGACAGAACCATCTACGTCCATTTCCTTTTCGGAATAATCCTCACCCTCGTCGGTGTATTCCAGCAGTTCGCTGCGAAGCGCCCCTGTAAGAGTCAGCTCGAGGAAGTTCTTGGAGATGCCCCAAGTGAAGTTGTCGGAAAGGAACCATTCGAAATCGGTCATGTCGTTGCGGTTGAACACCTTGTAGCGCGGCGTAAACGAGATGACGTTCGTGATATCGCCCACCGTAGTCGTCAAACTGGTCGGGAAGCGATGTTCCACATAATCACCACCATGGAAATAATAACCAAGGAGGCCGTAAGTCTCGTCGCTAAAGTCAAAATCACTAATGCCATCGTCATCGGCAAATTCGGAGAGATCGTTACGGAACGTGAGAATCCAGCCAAGGCTCAGCACGTTATACGGCACCTTGACATCAACATTCACCTGGACGGACTGTTTCAGCAATTTTTCGGTAAAGTCCGCAGCCAAATACATGTCCTGGACATGTGAATAGTATTGAGCCCAGCGGGCGGAATCGATTTCTAGGGAATCGTTGACCTTGAGAGTAGATTTTCCTCTCGGCTTGAACCAACTATCCTCGTAAACACCCGAAGCCTTGTCGAAATCGGCATAGAGGCGTGTCGGGCGGTGATGGCTTCTGTAATTCAAAGCATAACCAAGAGTCAAGTCCACATAGGGGCCGATATTGATGAGGTTCTTGGCGCTTGCATCCTGTGTGTTGATGGCGCGGTTTTCGTCCATCTGATGTTCTTCAAGCCAGCTGTCCGGAGCCTCGTTGAACAAGCCCCATGTCGTACCTTCGTTGAAGCCGAAGGCATTGTACTGGTTGCCGTTACCCGCATTTTCAACATCCACGTCATAAGTCATCGTCAAAGTCCAGAAGTCAGAGAATCCCTGCTTGAAGAACGCTCCGAATTCACGGAAATTCTGAATCTGGTCCGGAGAACCGGCACTGTAGAATTCCGGACCGACGGCACGGAGGTAGGCGCTCAATTCGGACTTGTAGAATGTCCAGCGGAAATCAGCACCAAATGCGGCATTTTTGCCGTTCCAGTCCGACAAGCGGTCGTTTTCGTAACCATTCGAGGCATACTGATTGCGAACCTTCTTCGCCTCTTCGAGCAAGCGCTTCAATTCAGCCCTCATCTGGGAGGTGGTCATCATCGTGTTGTCACCAAAGATGGACACGAGTTCCTTTTCGCTCATGCGGGAAACTTCGCTCGGATTCTTCATCAGGCGGTTAAGCAGGTTATAGTTGGAGGCGCTTACGCCCGCATTGGAGAACACCTGGTTCACGGCGCGCATAGAACGAGCGTTCGACGTATCGGCAGCACCGATAGCGAGGTTGCCGTGGAATTCAATGTTGCCCGGGTAGGCGATCCAGCTACCCTCGGCAAAGGCGGTCTGCGAACTGCGGCGCGGTGTGGCAAGAATTGTATTCTCGCTCATGCCATCGCGGAGGAACGGGTCTTCAATATAGTCCTTGCTGCCCATAAAGCCAAGGAGCCCGGAGAATTGCGGATGCATGTTCCAGCGGACCATACCGCCTGCAACCATTTCCTGGGATTCGGCCTCGCCCACCTCGATATAATCCTTGTAAATATCCGGATTCCTATCGCCTTCTTTCAACGGGTTACGGGTTTCACCCGCAAAGCCGGTCACGACAAAGAGTGGGTCACCGGCGCGGTTGTGCAAAATCTTCAAGTCATAAGAACCACCGAGCACGTCGATCCCTTCAAGGTAGGTGTTCCCGCCGGAGAGGTATATATTACCCAAGGCCAATCTCTGGAACGGGTCCGTATAAATCGCCTGCAAGGTATGGGGATTGAGGCTGTTCCAAGTATCACTGGAAAGGTCAACGGTCAGTTCCAAGGAGCTGCCCCACGGAGATTCCATCAACATGTAGGCATTCAAATTCGTAAAGAATCCAGGAGTCTGGAAATAGTTGACGTAACGGTCGCCTTTCTTGACAGTATCGCTTACGCCACTGTAGAAATCCTTACCTGTATGGTTGTGGCGGGTACGCACGAGGTGGTAGCCCACATCGGAAACCACGTTACCGGACATTTTCCAGCGAGCATTGGGGTCGATATCATCAAGGACAGGCACATTGCCGCTATAGCCACCCGCATTGGGGTTTTTCGGCTCCTTGGGCAATGTAGAATGGAGTTTCCTTGCATTGGAAGCAGCATCTTCGTCGTTATAGCTGATGGCATTCTTGAACTTCACCGGGAATTCGGTGGAAACGACACCCAACTTGTTCCCCGTTATGGTAGAACCCGTCTCGGTGACATTGTTGTCGCCCATATTCAAGACAGCCACATCGTTGGAACCGAACGTTGTTGAATTAAGCCTAACTTCGGCATTCGCTTCTGAAACGAGGCCGACCTTGTTGTTGTTGACACGGACGTTGTCCAAGCGGAGAGTCGCCTTGTCGGCAGCCCAGAAGCCAACACCCAAGGAGTTCGTCATGATGGAATTCTGGAGAGTCACCTTTGCAGCGCGGGCGTAGACACCCGTTTCAAGAGGTTTGTCGATAAAGGCGTTTTGGACCGTGAGGGTTCCGTTTTCCACAGACACGGCGTTAACGGCATTACGGATAAACACATTCTTGAAGTCGGCCTGCATGGGGCCCGCAATGCGGATACCGCCCCAGTGGCCCATCTTGTTGAACGGGCGGAAAATCACCGGAGACTTTTCTTCACCAGCAACAGCAAGGGAGCCTCCACGAATATCGAGGATAGCTCCCGGTTTGAATGCAATAATGACACCCGGCTGGATGACGAGTGCCTGGCCTTCGCCCACAATCAAGGAATCGCTAATGAGATACGGGGACTTGTCTTTGCTCAAGAAGCCAGAAACAGAGCCAGAAAGCGGTGTTCCGTTCACGACTGGGAGCGTATCGCCAGAAAGAGCATCTATATCGTCAACCGGTTCTTCGTCGTTCACCTTCGTTGCCACATTTTCCGCTGCCGGAGCGGGAGCCGGGGCCGCAGCAGGGGCTGGTGCCGGTACCGGTGCCGGAGTTGCTGATTGAGCAGGTGCCGGAGCTGGGGCTGGAGCAGGCGCTGGGGCCGGGGCAGGAGCCGGAACGGGAGCAGGTGCCGGAGCCGGAGTTGCAGCCGGGGCTGGCGCGCTAGCTTCTGACGAAGCCTGCGAGGTTTCTCCTGCAGCAAACGATAGAGGGGTGACAATGAGAACTAGCGGGAGAATTCGATATAGAAAATTCATTTAAAAGACCTCGTATACCTTCTGAGCTTTTACAATGTAACCACTCTTATGAGTGACTTCGACTTCTATTTTGTTGACTCCTTTGCGAACCAGTTCCACGGGGACCTGGTAATCCAAAGTCTGAATCTGGTTCAAAGATTCCTCCAAGATGATGCGGCTATTCTGCTTCACAACAACCTTGTAAAGAACACTCGGATCGCCTCCCGGCACACGGACGGTAAACTGAACCGTCTTTACAATCTTGTCATACCCATTCGGAGTCCCAGGAGGATTCGGTACAACTTCGCTTTTTTTGCCGAGAATTTGGACATTGAACTTCCGCGGCGGGAAGCAGCCCAGTTTTTTCTTCAATTCGGCCCTGTTTTTCGCCATGTCGACCACCGAGAACACATAATCGTGCACACCTTCGGAGAGTTTGGCGCGTTTCAAGGCGTTACGGGTCAAAGATTCATGCGTTTTCGGCGTTCCGTCCACATCCACGGAGAATATGGCGGCATCGTCCTCAAGGCCGGAAATGGCGACATTCGCAACGCAGCGGAGGGAATCATAGTTGCTGAAGCGGATTTGCGCGGGGCGGGTATTTACCTCGGCACAGCTCTTATCGGCCGTATAGGAAACCGTCTCGGAGACAACCTTTTCGCCGGCAGTCAGGACAACGTCGGCAGAAGTAAGCGTCCAGAGTTTGTTTTCATCGGTAACAGGAACACTGACAGAGAACGTATGAGTTTTCCCGTCAGTCGAAGTGGCGAGGTTCTCGGAAACATACGTTCCGGCCTTCACAACGAGGGAAGCTGTAGAAACTGCAGTACGGTAGGAACCTTCAATCTTGAGGCCGCCCGAACAAACTTCCGACGAAACGGAAGTGACCTTCATGGATTCTTCGTCAAGCGGAGCATTTTCCTTTGATGCGACAGTAGAATCGGCCACCTTGGCGGCCTCGACAATCTGGTCAATTGTAAGCGTCGAGTCTTCGGTTACCTTGGCCAAAGCCTTAGCCAGAGAGGGGCTACCGGAAGTCGCGAGTTTGAGCACTACGAGGGAATCGCGACCCAAGGCCGTTTCGCCTGCGCCGATGGAGAATTTCCGGCCGCTCTTCGTCGAGGTAATCTCAAGCTTACCTTCCTTCAAGCTACCGACAAAGCCCTTTTCGCCACCGATAAAGCCCTTCGTACCGCGAATCGCAGCGGTCGCCGTACCAGTCTTGAACTCGAAAGAGGACTTATCCGAAAGTTTCTTGACATCGAAACCGACATGGCCCTTTTTGATATCCAGTTTTGCCCTGAAAACGCCATCCTTTTCAAAAAGGTCAGCAATCACCATTTCGGCATTTTCGGCAATGCTAACGACACTCCCGTCCGGCAGGCCGAAGACAACTTCGGACTCTGTCCCCGTACGCACGCGATCGGACATGAATACGCTTGCCCCGACAGAGAGAGGCTTCCATGTTTGTTGATTTTCCTTCTGGCGATTGACATCGCCCAGCTTGGAACGGACTTTACCTGCAGTGGAATCAGAAAAAGCCATAGTGGGAACCAGAAGGAATCCCAAAAAGGCCACGCAAAGAGACTTTTTAAACATATATACCCCTGACTGAGTAATGAACCAATAATAGTAATCTATGTAAACTTTTCATTTAGCGTTTTTGAAAAGTAAGCTAAAACACACCTTTTGGAGAAAAAAGGCGCGGAGTATGATTTACATCAACTTTTTGGGGTCTAACCACCCGAAATTTTGACGGTGAAGCCGCGTTTTTCGAGTTCGGCCTTGAGGACGGCACGCTTGTCGCCCTGGATTTCAATATTGAAATCTTTTACAGCTCCACCGACACCACATTTCTGTTTCAGGGTACGAGCCAAATCCTTCAACTCGGGTTCGTCCAAAGGGACTCCCGAAACAATACTCGCCATTTTACCACCGCCAAGGCGCTTCAACATGATACGGACAATTCCGTCACCTTGGGGGCGTTCGGCCTTGGGCTTTTCTTCTTTGATACGGCCAACGCCGGAAACAAAAACTAGGGAGGAGCGTTCTTCGATAGACATAGCCGTGTAAGATTAAGTTAAACAAAAAAACATAGAGAGATGTCTTTCGTCACGATTCAGTGTGTTTTTTGTCACATTTTTGACTGGACCGCCCATTCCGGTCGGACCGACGCGAAAACACAATTCCGATGCAGACCGCAGCCAACACATAAAGTGCGACCGCAGCAAGCAAAGCGAGAATCTCGGAACCGGACACCGCCTGCACCTTGATATAGAGCCATACAGACAGCGGCGCCGCGAGAATGAAAAGGATTCCGGGGAGTTGTTTCATGCAATAGAAATTAGCAAAACAACGCCTACCAGACATCCTTGTCGAAGCTCTTGTCGCCGACCGTTACCTTGTAGCGACCCTTGAACCCGTGGAACTTCGCCATGCCGTCCGGACCAGCCGTGGCGGTAGTGTCCGTCGTCCATTCCTTGTGCCACAGGTCGTAAACGCGCTTCGCGGCGGGCTTTTCGCGGCCATCAGCGGCAACGATGCCACCGTTCTTGACCCAGTGGCGGTTATCCCAGAAGCCCCACAGCACAATGCCGTGCACTGCCGGGTGGCTGAACGCTGTGCGAATAAAGGTTTCGAACTTCTCGGCCTGCACTTCCTCGGACTCGTTCATACCCACCTGCCAGTCACCCACGTCGAACTCCGTCACCTTGATGGGCAGTCCGAGCGTAGCAAGTTTGTCCAAACGTTCCTTGATGAGGCCAGGCACCACGGGACGCAGCCCGAAATGGCACTGCACGCCGATGCCGTGGACGGGCACCTTGCGGTCAAGCATCCCCTTGACCAAGTCCACGTAGCGGTCGGTCTCCCCCGCCGCGACGACGTTGTAGTCGTTGATATAGAGTTTGGCCGTAGGATCGACGCGGTGCGCCCAGATGAACGCGCTGTCGAGAATGCCCCAACCGCACGTGTTGAAGGCGTAGGCCTCGTGGAGCGGCTCGTTCCACACGTCGTATTCCGTAATCTTGCCCTTGTATTCCGTCAGGTCGCGCTCGATGCGGGCCTTGAGGTACTTCGCGAGGTCGCCGCACTGCTTGGCCGATTTGGGGTTAGAGTAATGTTTGTCGTAATCGTAGCCCTGGTGCGCCCACATGATGGCGTGGCCGCGCAACTTCCAGCCGTTCGCCTGGGTGAACTTCACGTAGCGGTACATTTCGTCCTTGCGGAGCTTGCCCTTCTTGGGCTCGTACTCGGGCCACTTGAACTGGTTCTCGCTCACGGCGTACCAGAAGAGCTTCTTGGCCTCGGCCTTGTACCAGTTCTCGATACTGTCGCGCGGGTTGTCGGTATGGATGTTGAGCGCGGTGCCGAACGGGAACGCATGGCGAACAAGCTTCACGCTGACCTTCTCGCCCGGCTTGGCCTCCACAGTAAAGTCCTGCTTGCGCAGCCACTCAATACGGGAATTTGCCTTGGAATACCATTCGGAATCCATGGACTCGGCCTTTTCGATTTCCACGTCGTCAATCTGCATCCAGCCCTTCTGGAGCCCGACATGGAACGTTACGTTATTCAAACCATACCCTTTCTGGTCGGCAAGGAACGTCATCGAGAAAGTCTTCCACTTGTCGGTCAGCTGGAAACTGCCGCTCTCTTTTTGGCGATAATCGGGAGGCCCGCCCTGCACCACGGCGTTGATGGGCATGTTGCCCTTCGCCTTGAAGGTGAGCGTATAGTAGCCGGTATCGGGAGCAAGCCACTTGGGCGGCTGGAGTTGCAGCCCCCACCAGTCCTTGGGAAGTTTCGTCACGACCACTTTCGCGCCTTCGGAAGCATCGACACCGAGGCCCATCTCCCCTATCTTGGTCTGCACCTCGGCCGGGCCGGCAGGATTGTTCCAAAGGTACCAACCCCCGTCACCGTACGACAAGTCACCGTTGGTCAAGAGGTTCTGCGCCAACAGCGGGGCAGCGACCAAGGCTAAAGCTAAGACAATCAATTTTGAAAGTTTCGTTTTCATAGGCGTCCCATTTTAATTTCATTCTACATGGATAATAAATAAAACTGAGCCAAACGGGAAGAATGCATTTCTCATTCTTGACCAAAGTGTATCAATTGTATCAATGTCGGGACAGCGCAACGAACACGCTAGTCAAAATAAATGTAACCGTTCGCATCCGCCTTCCGGGTAGCGCCAAGAATAGCCTCGATAATACCCAGCACCCCAGGAATAAACGTCCAGCAGAACAAAAGATACAAGATTCCCATCCCGATTTTCCCAGCATAAAACTTGTGGATGCCGAAACAGCCCAGGAGGGCGGCCATGAGTACATAGGCAACTTGGTTCACCCTTTTACCGGTGTGAAACTCTTCCAAACGAATGTCCGTATAAGACTCGGAATTCATTGACCGAGCCAAGCCACATTTCGGGCAGAAGCGTCCATCCTCGGCAAGCTCAGTCCCGCATTTCTGACAATAAGGCATGAAAAATCCTCTTTTCTTGTAAAATAGCAAAAAAGCAGCATAAAAGCACAAAGTATCGCTTATTTTCCCTCTCGTCTTTCGTCTCTCGCCTATCGTCTATAACTATCTTTCTCATTATGCACTACACTCCCTACCGCGATTTGCTGCTCAAGATTTTCCCGAACTACCTCAAGGTACGCAAGCTCCCGCTAAACGGAGGCATGAGTTGCCCGAACCTCGACGGCACCAAGGGATTCTCGGGTTGCAGCTACTGCAACAACCGCAGTTTCAGCCCGGTGTTCGACCAGGCGAAGGTTTCCATCCAGGAGCAGCTCGATACATTCGTGCCGAGGCTCCGCGAAAAGTACCCGCACGCAGGCATCCTCGCCTACTTGCAGCCGTACACGAACACGCACGCACCGCTTGAGCACCTGAAAGGGATTATCGACCCAATTATAAAGCACGAGGAAATCGCCGGACTTGCCATCGGTACGCGCCCGGACAGCCTCGAAGACGAGAAAATCGCATACCTCGCGGAGATGAACCGCATAAAGCCGATTATCGTGGAAATCGGGCTCCAGACCGCCAACGACCTTACGCTTGCCGCCATCAACCGCAGGCATACCCTCGCCGAATTCGAAGATGCGGTCAAGCGCTGCCAAGCGGCAAACCTCACCGTCACCACGCACGTGATTGTCGGGCTCCCTGGCGAAACCATGAAGGATTTCAAACGCACCGCCGAAGTAGTTCGCGATTTGAAACTTGCCGCCGTGAAAATTCACCCGCTGCACATTGTCGCGGGCACCGTGATGGCGCAGGACTTTTCCGCCGGCGAAATCAAGCTGCTGGATTTTGAAGAATACTGCGCCGCCGTCGCCGAAATGATCAAGATTATCGGGCCAGATACCGCTATCGAGCGATTCAGCGGAGAAAGCCCGAGCGATATGCTCCTCGCCCCGAACTGGTGTGGGGAAAGGGACAGGATTATTGCGAAGGTGGAGGAGATTTTGGGTAGGGATTAGAATCTAGGATCTAGAGGCTAGGGAGAAGAATCTAAAGATTAGGGGAGCAAATGAAACGTATCGAAGACTACATCATTTCTGTTCCGGATTTTCCGCAGCCGGGAATCCTGTTCCGCGACATCACGGGAATCCTGAACGATGCCGACGGCCTCAAGCTCACGCTCGACGCCCTCTACAAGGCGCTAGAGAACGTGGAATTTGACTTGGTCGCCGGGCTGGAGGCGCGCGGTTTCTTGTTCGGGGTCTCGCTCGCCGAGCATTTCCACAAGCCGTTCGTGCCCGTGCGCAAGAAGGGCAAGCTCCCCCGCGAAACCGTCGGCGTCACCTACGACCTGGAATACGGGCAGGCAAGCATAGAAGTCCACAAGGACGCCATAAAACCCGGCCAGAAGGTGGTCATCATCGACGACCTGCTTGCGACAGGCGGTACGGCCAGGGCCGCAGCGCATCTCATTGAAAAACTGGGAGGCAAGGTTGAACTGCTGCTGTTCGTCATTGAGCTATTCGACCTGCACGGTCGCGATGTTTTGAAAGGCTACAACATCGAGACGCTTACGAGATTCCCCGGACACTAAGAAAGCGCATTAACTTTCTATATTTGCTCGCGTAAAACAAAAGGATTTTAAAATGGCAAAGACAAGCGCAAAGAAAACTGAAAAGAAAGGCACCCAGACCAACATGTGGACCGGCCGTTTTGCTAGCGGCATGGCGCAGAGCATGGTGGACCTGAGCTTCAGCCTGCAATTCGACGCTGAACTCATCGAAGAAGACATCGAAGGCAGCATCGGCCATGGCAAGGGCCTAGTGGAATCGGGCGTACTCAGCAAGGCCGACTACAAGAAGATTTGCGATGGCCTCGCCAGCATCCTCAAGGACTACAAGGCCGGCAAGAACCTGTGGAAGGAATCCGACGAAGATATCCACATGGCCGTGGAACGCGTGCTCACCGAACGCATCGGCGCGCTTGGCAAGAAGATCCATACGGGCCGCAGCCGTAACGACCAGGTCTGCACGGACTTCAAACTCTACATGCGCCACCGCGCCGCCGAAATCCGCGCCCTCGAAGTTTCTCTCATGGAAACGGTTCTCGACCTCGCCAAGAAATACTTCGGCAAGATGATGCCGGGCTACACTCACCTGCAGCAGGCACAGCCCATCTACTTCAGCCATTACCTGATGAGCATGTTCTTTGCCGTGAGCCGCGACGTGAAGCGCCTCGACAACTTCCTGGAGCTGCACAGCGAACTCCCGCTCGGTAGCGGTGCCATGGCAGGGTCTGCATTCCCGTACCACCGCGCCCTCGTTGCAAAGGAACTCGGTTTTAATGGCGTGAGCCCGAACAGCATCGACGCCGTGAGCCACCGCGACATGATGCTCGAATTCGAAGCGGACCTCGCCATTATCGCAAACACGATGAGCCGCTATGCCGAAGATTTTGTGAACTGGAGCACCAGCGAATTCGGCTACCTCACCCTGCACGACGCCTTCTCCAGCGGTTCCTCGATGATGCCGCAGAAGAAGAACCCGGATTCCATGGAACTCATCCGCGGAAAGTCCGGCCGCATGCTCGGCAACTTCAGCGCCCTCTACACGCTGGTAAAGGGGGCACCGCTCAGCTACAGCCGCGACCTGCAAGAAGACAAGGAACCGGTATTCGACTCCGTCCATAACGTGAAGGTGATCCTCCGCGTCATGAAAGAAGCCCTGGAAAGCGCACGTTTCAATTTCGACAAGATGCACGCGAAGATGCTGCCGGCGCTGCTGGCTACCGACCTCGCCGATCTTCTCGTCGAATCCGGCGTGCCGTTCCGCGATGCCCACCACGTGGTCGGTAGCCTGGTCGGCGAAGCCGCCCGCCAAGGCCTCGAATTCACGGACCTCTCCGACGAGGCCTGGGAAGCCGCCGGCGTCCCGAACGTGAAACAGATGAAGAAGACGCTCACGTTCGAATACAGCGTGTCCCGCCGCAACATTGAAGGTGGTACCGGTCCCAAGTCCGTGAAGCAGCAGTTCAGCAAGGCTGATGCAATCTTGAAGAAGTTCAAAAAGTAACCAAACGCTCAAGAACCAAGATAGCGCATCTTGAACATATTTCAAGAAAAAGTCCCGTTTTTCAACGGGACTTTTTCAATTAAATCGTTTATCTAAAAACTACAGCTCGATATTGTCGATCAGGCGAGTCTTCCCGAAGAACGCAGCGACAAGGATTGTCACCGGGATATCGTCCGGAAGGAGTCCATTGCAGCGCTGGAGCGTCCTGCGGTCGACAATTTCCACGTACTGCACGATGCCGCGGTTGCCGAGAATCGATTTCAGCACAAGGTCTCGGAGCTTGGCAACGCCGCGTTCACCCGAACTGTAGGCAATCTTTGCCTTCTTGAGCCCTTCGTGGATGCCGAGCGCCTTGTATTTTTCGTCCGAAGAGAGGTATTCGTTGCGGCTAGAAAGGGCAAGGCCCGATTCCTCACGCACAATGGGAACGCGCACAATCTTGATGTCGAAATTCAGGTCGCGCACCATCTTCTCGATCATGAACACCTGCTGGTAATCCTTCTCACCAAAGTAAGCGACATCCGCGCCCGAAATATTGAACAACTTGGAAACCACGGTAAGCACGCCACGGAAATGGCCGGGGCGGTAAGCGCCACAATACATTTCCTCGAGTTTTTCGTCGCGGACCGTCGTCATCGGCGAACCATCGGGATACATTTCGGCGACAGACGGAGCGAATACATAATCGGCACCCATGGACTCGGCGAGTTTCACGTCGGCTTCGAGACGCACGGGATACTTTCCGAGGTCTTCGTTCTTGCCAAACTGAATCGGGTTCAAGAAAACACTCACCACGGTCACGTCACATTCCGCGGCAGATGCCTTGATGAGCGCACCATGCCCGTTGTGGAGCGCACCCATTGTGGGCACGAACCCGATCTTTTTTCCTTGTCTAGCGAGAGGTTTCAACTGTTCGCGAAGTTCGTCAATCGTCTTGACTAAAAGCATTATAGACTTCCTTGTGGTACAAAATATGTCGTTTGGGTCGGGCACGCACTGATTGCGTCAAGGATCAAATTCAAATGGTTCTCGTTGTGGACGAAATCAATGTTGTCCGTGTTGATGATTAAGACTGGTGCACTGGTGTAGTGCCAAAAATGGTGGTCGTAGCGTTCCTGCAAATCCTTGAGGTAATTCCCTTCGATGGCTTTTTCCATTGCGCGGCCACGGCTGCGGATGCGTTCCAACAAAATAGGCACGCTCGCCTGCAAGTAGACCACGAGGTCCGGCTTGGGAATGTCCTTGTCCAAGGAGCGCGCGATAGTTTCGTACATGGCGTATTCGCTGTCGGACAGGTTCTGCGAAGCAAAAATCTGGTCTTTGTCGTACGTGTAATCGCTGACTAACAAATCGTGGAAAAGGTCGCTCTGGAGAGCCGAGTTCTGCAACTGTTTGTGGCGGTCCAGCAAAAAGAAAAGTTGTGTCTGGAATGCGTACGCTTCAGGATTCTCGTAAAACTTTTCAAGGAACGGATTCTTGTCGTAGTTTTCCTCGATGCACATTGCGTTCCAACGTTGGGCGATAATCTGGGCAAGCGTCGTCTTCCCTACCCCGATGACGCCCTCGATGGCGATAAAATGGATTCCGCTTTCTTTTATCATATTAGGGTTCCACCTCTGTTATCTTGCGGAACGGGATTTTCTCTTCCCGTGCGAGGAGAGACTGCAGCAGGGAGTTCACGGTACATCCGCTCAACGAATCCACCCAGTCCGGAGCGATGTCGTTCAAGGGAACCAAGACAAACTGCCTTCTGTCTAATTCTGGATGCGGGATGCAGGGGCGCCCCGCCTGGACAAACTTTCCATAATACAACAAGTCCAAGTCGATTTCGCGAGAATTCCAATGCCCACGGTCCTTGCGTCCCAATAAGATTTCTGCGCCTTTGAGGTAATTGAGCAAGCGCTTGGGAGTCCCGGAATACATGAAGCTCACGACCTGGTTGAAATAAGGACCCTGACCCGCCGGGCCTACCGGAGGAGTCTCGTACACAGGGCTTTCCATCCAGCCGCCCGAAGAGATACGACGGAGCATGTCCCTGCCGGAAAAAAGGTTCACCCATCGAGGAGGCACATTGCTGCCCAGGGCGACAAAAACTCTTTCTAAAGAATCCACGGCACTAATATAATTATTCCAAAAGTGCTCGAAATGCGCAAAAAAGTGAAATACTTCGGATTTATTGACCAAAAAAAATTTTTTTCCATTTTTTTGGATTTTTCTATGACAAAGCCGATAATTTTATGTATCTTATGGCTGTTCTCATGTAGAACATTTTATTTATTCCAATCAAATTTTCGGAAATCACTGACTTGCAAGCCAAGCTGTTGTTCCATTCTTCATCATTCATCCACGAAAAATTTTTAATCTAATCTACAGAAGGACGTTACAGTGCCTAGAACAAAGAAAATTCAAGAACAAGACAATGCTTTAGAACTTGAAACTGCACCTAAGCCCGAAGGCGAAGCTGCCCAGCAGCCCAAGCGCCGCGGCAGGAAGCCGAAGGCCCAGGTCGAGGCAGAAAAAGCAGAAAGCAAGGAAGTACAGCCCCAGCAAGAAGCCCCCGCTCCCAAGAAAAAAGAAGTGCCCGTTTTTGAACAGGAATTCACGCCCGCTTATGAACATGCGCAGAATGCACCTGTTGTCGATGCCATCGAAGCTGCCGAACGCAAGCAGGCCCGCGAACTCGGAATAGAGACAAACGAACAGAAGGCACCCAACCAGGAAGGTGCGGCACAGGCTCCCGAAGGAGCTCCGGCACAGGCCGGTGAGAACGGCCAGCAGAACGCCAACCCGCAAAACCAAGACGGCAACCAGCAGCGCCAACAGTTCAACAACAATAATGGCAATAACGGGAACAACGGCAACAACAAGTTCAACAAATTCAATAAGTTCAACAAGTTCAAGAACCGCCGCAACCGTTTCTTGCCGCAAGACGATATTCTTGACGATTCCGTGCAGCTGCCGCCACCCGATCCCGAGAAGGTGGCCGCCTCCCGCGCCAAGTGGAAAGAACTGCGCGGGCTCCCGATGTTCGAACTCCAGCGCCAGGCGATGGAACTGAACATCCCCGACTTCAAGAAGATGCGCAAGCAGGCTCTGATTTACCGCATCCTCAGCGCCACCAACGGCGAAGACACTCCGATTTACGCCGAAGGCGTTCTCGAAATCATGCCCGAAGGATACGGGTTCCTCCGCAATCCCGACCACAACTACCAGGCCGGTCCGGACGACATCTACATCAGCCAGAACTGGATTCGCCGCTTCGACTTGAAGATGGGCGACACCATCACGGGACAGGTCCGCCAGCCGAGAGACCAGGAAAAGTATTTCGCCCTGATGCGCATCGACACGGTGAACTTCGATTCCCCCGAAAAGACAAAACGCCGCGTCGCGTTCGAATACCTCACACCGATCCACCCGAACCAAAAACTCAATCTGGAATGGAAAAAAGACGAGTTCAGCACGCGCGTCATGAATTTGTTCACACCGATCGGCAAGGGCCAGCGCGGCATTATCCTCGCTCCCCCGCGTACCGGTAAGACTGTGCTCCTGCAGAACATCGCGAACGCCATCACGCAGAACCATCCCGAAGTCAAGCTCATCGTGCTCTTGATTGACGAACGCCCCGAAGAAGTGACGGACATGCGCCGCCACGTGAAGGGTGAAGTCATCGCCTCCACGTTCGACGAGCCGCCCGAGCACCATACCCGCGTCGCCGACATCGTCATCGAGAAGGCAAAACGCCTCGTGGAAAACGGCAACGACGTGGTTATTTTGCTTGACTCCATCACGCGTTTTGCCCGTGCGAACAACGTTGTCATTCCCCACTCCGGCAAGATTCTTTCTGGCGGTGTGGACGCGAACGCCATGCAACGCCCCAAGCGTTTCTTCGGTGCGGCACGTAAAATCGAGAACGGCGGTTCGCTCACCATCATGGGCACGGCGCTTATCGAAACCGGCAGCCGCATGGACGAAGTGATCTTCGAAGAATTCAAGGGTACCGGTAACATGGAACTCGTGCTAGACCGCCGCCTTTCCGAAAAGCGCATCTGGCCCGCCATCGACATTTTCAAGTCGGGTACGCGTAAGGAAGAACTCCTGCTCACCGAAGACGAACTCCAGCGCGTTTGGATTCTCCGTCGCTACCTGCAAGACATGACCTCCACCGAAATCATGGACTTCATGATCAGCAAGATGAAACTCTACGAGGACAACGAAACGTTCCTCAACTCTATGAACAAGTAAGGTAAAGCCATGAGTGAAAAAATTTTCTTCGCAGGCACCGGCAACATGGGAGGAGCGATTCTCCGCGGCCTCCTGAACACCGGCACCAATCCCAAAGACATCCTCTTCTTTGACCCGAGCGACAAGGCGGCCGAAGCCGTCGTCGCACTCGGCTGCATCCGCGTTGGCAGTTTCGCCGAAGGCGCCGAATCTGCCGATGTCACGTTCCTGTGTGTAAAGCCGCAGATTTTCAAGGTAGTCTCCGCCGAATGGAAAGCGGCCGCAGAAACACTCAAGTCCGAAAAGACATTCATCAGCATCATGGCGGGCGTCGCCCGCAAGAACCTGCTCGAAGTCCTGGGCGAAAAGAACCAGGTGCTCCGCGTGATGCCGAACCTCCCGCTCACCGTGGGCAGGGGCACAGTGGCTCTCGCCACTGACGGCGTCAACGAAAAAACTCTTTCCACCGCCGAAAAGATTTTCGGCACCGTGGGCGTCACTTGCCGCGTTTCTGAATCCCTGATGGACGCCGTCACCGGACTTTCCGGTAGTGCCCCTGCGTACGTATTCGAGTTCATCGAAGGTCTCACCCGCGGTGGTGTCAAGGCCGGCCTCACCCGCGATGTCGCGCTCAAGCTCGCCCTCGGCACTATCGAAGGCAGCGTCGAGCTCGTCAAGCAATCCGGCAAGAGCCCGAGCGACTTGTGCGCCATGGTCTGCTCCCCCGCCGGGACGACGATTGCAGGCGTGAGCGCCCTCGAAGAAGGCGCTTTCCGCAGCACGCTCATCAAGGCTGTCGTCGCCGGGACCGAACGTTCCAAAGAGCTGGGCAAGTAAAACACGCCCCGCTAAACGCGAAAGATGTTACCCATCGACTTTTTCACGAAAGAAAATGCGACGTCCTCGTTTATCCAGGACGTCCTTTCTTCCGTGGATTATCCGGTGAACATCTTCCCTATAGCGCAGGCCGCCAATACCGACAACCGCGCCTCGCTTGTCATCTGGGACTTGGACGCCTTCGCCAACGAGAGCGAAAGCGCGCTTTCCAAGCTGCGTAGCCGTAACCCCGACACGATGATTCTCGCCTACGCCGAGAATCCGGACCAGTTCAGGGACATTCCCAACAACCTCTACGACATTCTCCTTTCTGTCGAGGCGCTACGGCTCCACCTGATGAGCAAAATTGCGCGCCTCAAGGAAATCTACACCGCGAAGCGAACCTTCCGCGAAAGAATGTCGCACCTTGTCGGTAAAAGCGAGGCCATGCAGAACCTCCGCAAGACCGTCGAAAGGGCGATTTTGCACACAGGTTCCGTCCTCATCCAAGGCGAATCGGGCGTCGGCAAAGACCTTATCGCGCGCGCCATCGCCTGCGTGTACGACAAGTTTGTCACAGTGAACTGCAGCGCCATCCCCGAAGCCCTTTTCGAAAGCGAACTGTTCGGGCACACGCGCGGGGCTTTCACCGGAGCGCAAAACGAACGCATCGGCCTTTTCGAAGAAGCGAACGGCGGCGCCATATTCCTCGACGAAATCGGCGACATGCCGCTCCACGCCCAGGTCAAACTGCTTCGCGTCATCCAAAACCACGAGATCAGGCCCATCGGCGCAAACAAGACGCGCCATATCAATGTCCGCATCATTGCGGCCACCAACCGCGACCTCCGTGAAGAAATCCGCGAAAAACGCTTCCGCGAAGACCTTTTCTACCGCTTGAACGTCATCCCGATGCAACTTTCACCCCTCCGCGAGCGCAAAGAAGACATCGAGGATCTCGCCAATTACTTTATCCGCCAGTACGCACCCGAAGGCGAACCTTACACCCTCTCGCCCGAAGCCCTGCAAAAGCTGCAATCCCACGACTGGCCCGGCAATATCCGCGAACTGGAAAACGTCATCCAGCGCACCCTGTGCTTCACCGCCCCCGGCATGTTAAACGCCGAAGACCTGCAGATCGACGAGAGCATGGGAATCGCTACGAGCGGAACACCGGGTACCGGGATTGCGAAGGCATCCACGTACAACGAATTCCGCGAAATGCAGATGGACGAGGAAAAGGAATTCCTCAAGGCAAAAATTCTCGAATGTAACGGTTCCATCAGCCTCGCCGCCGACAAACTCGGCATGGTCCGCACGGCACTATACAACAGGTTAGCTCGACTCGGCCTGAATGTCAAGGATATCCGTTAGTAACGTTGTACTTTAAGCCCACGACGGCGCAACAAATCTACGACATTATCTTCGTCAAGTACCAAGTGCGCAGCCCCGACTACGACAAATACGTTCCTGTCTTCGGAGAGGAATTCTGCAATGCGCTCTGCCATTTTCACGTTGCGGGACTTATAAACCTTTTCATCTAGCTTGTCACTGAATTCCTTCTCACGAGTTCCTTCGTCGTACTTTTTCTCGCCTTCCATCGTCTCACGCAACAGCGCGTCATCGCCCGTTTTCCAGGCACGCACAATTCGCGCCACCATCGAATCAAGCTCAGACACCTCGCGCAACGTAGACTTGAGATAGAAAATGCCCGCCGAATCGGAATCCGTCGTGTCGGCCAAGGCACCAATCTGTTCGCTCGCCGTTTCAAGCCCCACGATGGCTTTACCATCATGCGCCGCACGGTCAAGCAGCACAGCGTCCACGCCCAAAGTGGGATCAATCCCCGCCCGCTGAATAGCAAAAGCACTCAGCGTCATCGCGGCAAACCACGGGCGCATCACCTGCAAAGTCATCGACGGGAATCCCCAAGCAGAACAAATGCTGTCAATCGAATTCCACATTTCCGGGGGCAGAATATCTTGTAAGCGCTTTCCCGCAGGCATCATTCCCCGCTGCATACTTTCCGAAGCGATTTCGCTACTCACGGAATCATCGGTCACATCAATTTCGACAGCCAGTTCCTCGGCGTTCGCAAAGGCGGTCTCGATAACGGAATCGAGCGGGTAGAACGAAGAATCGGCAAAGTGAATACTCCCCAGAATCCATACAGAGGAATTTGCGTCAGAGACCTTCCAGAAAAAATGCTGCGGAGTAGAAGCGCTTTGAGGCGCAGGCGCAGCCGTTTCGCGCGGGGCATTTCCAGCACAAGAAAGCAACAGCCATCCCGAAAAAAGCACGCACATCAACCGCAAAATCAAGCGAATCATCACAAAACTAGCCCTCATTCGTCCCTCGCCCAGTCTAAAAGCCCAAGCGTCCGTGCTTCGGAAGCAGGAGCCACACGGAAACATCCACCATCAATGACGGCGATGCGGTCGCAATACTTTTCGGCATACTCGATGGAATGGGTCGAAACGATGATTCCCATTTCGCGCATTCCCACAAATTTTTTCAGCAGACGGAACAGCGCATGGCTCCTCGGGATATCGAGGAACGCGTTCGGTTCGTCGAGCAACAGCACGTTCACCTGCTGGGCAACCGCCTCGGCAAGGAACACACGGCTACGCTCGCCGTCACTCAGTTCCGTAAAAGGGCGCTCCGCAAAGCAGGCCACGTCCGTCGCCTGCATCGCGTCGTCCACGATTCTTTCATCTTCCGCGGTCCGGCCATCCAGAAAACCGGAATACGGCGAGCGGCCAAGCCCCACGAATTCCCGGACCGTCATGCGGTCCGGTGCCGTGCCCGACATACGGACAAGTCCGACACGACGAGCCCGCTCGCGAGCGTTCCATGCCTGCAAAGGCTCCCCATCCAAAAACACATCCCCCGAAACCTGGGGAACAAGGCCTGCAAACGTCTTGAGGAGCGTACTTTTCCCACAGCCGTTCACGCCCATCAAAGCGACGACTTCGCCAGCATGCAGTTCAAACGAGAACGGTTCAAAAAGGGACAGAGGACGCTCGGCGCCCCGTTTGGGCCGGACGGCACCATACCCTACGCAAAGGTTCTCGCACTTCAACAGCACACCGTAAGCCATCACCACCACCCCGTCCTAGAGCCGCGAACAAGCACATAAAACACAACCGGCACACCGACAATACTAAGTACCGCATTCAGTGGAATGCTCACTGGGAACAGCCCCGCCAAGAGGCAAAGCACCGTGCCACACAACGCAGCCCCCGGCACAAGGACGCGGTGGTCGGTCGTTTTGAACAACATAAAAGCCAAATGCGGGACGGCGATACCCACAAAAGCCACCGGACCGCAGAACGCCGTACACGCCGCAGCGAGGATACTCGCACCGAGCAGCACGCACTTCTTGGAAACTTCAACGCGCACACCGAGACCGCGGGCAAAATCGTCGCCGAGCCTCGCCGCATTCAAATAGCGCATACTCACCACCACAAGCCCAAGCCCCGCGGCCACGGCGAGCGCAAAGACCCACACGCCGTCGAGCAGCATACGGCCAAAGCTGCCCATGCTCCACGTCACGTACACGCGAAGCGCTTCGGCCTCGCTCCCCGCAATCAGCACGCTCACAATAGCGTCAATCAAGTACCCGAGCAAAAGCCCCACGATCAAGAGCACACCCACATTGCGGAACCGCCCCGAAACCCACATGACAATAATCGTCACGGCCGAAGCGCCGACAGCAGCCGCGCCCAGCACGCCAAAATTCCCAAAGCTGAAACCGGCCAGCAACGAGAGCGCCACCCCCAGACTCGCGCCGCTGCTGATGCCCAACACAAACGGCCCGGCTAGCGGGTTACAAAAGACAGTCTGCAAAGCGAGGCCCGCCACCGAAAGCGAAGTCCCGGCCAACACCGCCGCACACATCCTGGGCACGCGGAGCCGCCAAATGATTTGCGAAGTGATGGAATCAGCCCCGACCTCAGCCGATGGTCCGGCGAAAAGGGCCGAAAAAAAATCAGGCCACGAAACCCATACAGGTCCCGTAGCCAATGTGCAAAAGCTCAGAGAGACGGCGACTAGAAAAAGGAAACCAAAGCAAAACCAAATGCGGTTTTTCATCGGCCCTTATTTTTTTCTCTTCGCCCAGAGTTCCGCAGTCTTCTTCATCTCGGCGGTAAGTTTCTCGTCCTTGATGTAGACTTCAGGCGGAACATTGTCGAAGCCCTGCAGGGCATTCAACCAGTTGTCGTTCATGTCGCGGAATTCGAGTTTCTTGAGGTTGTAAGTCAAGGTGTCCTCGAGTTTGCGGAACGCGATGTAGTCCCAACGGACAACCTGGCGGTCGGCGAAGACTTCGCGGGTGACCATGGAGGTGTCGTTGTCGAAACGGTAGCGAGCCTTGAAGGTGTATTCACCAGTCATCTGGTAGCGGCCCGAATCAGAGTAAGTGCGGGTCGTTCCATAAACCGTGTCGTTCATGTCGAAGCGCAGTTCGGCGTCACGGAAAGCGTGGCCGTGAGCGACAATCGGAGTGCGCCAGATACCATAAACGGATTCCTTCATGCTCTTCTGGAAAACAGTGTCAATCTTCCAGGAATCGAAGTTCGACTTGTCGTACTTGGCACGCTGGACGTACTTGCCTTCCTGGATCATCTTGCGGACGCTGTCCGCCTTGACCCTGGCGAGGCTATCGGAGCTGCCAGAAACCGGAGTGCTGACCTTGATCTTGCTGAGGGAGTCGAGCTTCTTCTGAATCATCTCGTCAAGAGAAGATGCGCCTCTCGGAGCGACGTTGACCGGCACACTCGGTACGACCTTCTGTTCGGCCTTCTTGGCAGGAGCAGCCTTCGGGGCTTCCTTGGCCGGAGCAGGGGCCGCCTTTGCGGGGGCCGGAGCGGGTGCGGGAGCAGCCTTCGGGGCTTCCTTAGCCGGAGCAGGGGCAGCGGCAGGAGCGGGAGCAGCCTTAGGAGCTTCCTTAGCAGGAGCGGGAGCAGGTGCAGCGGCAGGAGCCGGAGCAGGTGCGGGAGCGGGGGCCGGAGCAGGAGCTGTTGCGGCAGGTGCAGCCTTAGCAGGAGCAGGAGCCGAAGCAGGATCCGCTGCGAAGGCGAACCCGGCAAAAGCTATCGTACAAATAGATGCGATTATTCGAGTATAAGAAGACCAAATCATTGCTTTAAATTTAGTTAAAGGAATTTTTAAAAGACAAGAAGATATCATAAAAAAACACTTTTTTTCTAGCAAAACAACCCCAAAAAGAGGCAAAAAAAGCACCCTTGGCTTCTTTTCCTATATTTGGCACATGCCCGATTACACACAAGCCACTAGTCCCTGTTTCGTTCTGGACGAAAAACGCCTTCGCCGGAACATGGAAATATTGAATAACATTCAAGAAAGGACAGGCGTTAAGATTATCTGCGCCCTCAAAGGTTACAGTTTTTGGAGATCGTTCCCCATTATCGCGGAATATCTCCCCGGTGCCACAGCCAGCAGCCTTAACGAGGCTCGACTCGCCAAAGAAGAAATGGGCAAGGAAGTCCATGTATTCGCACCTGCATACGAAGACGGGGAAATCGACGAGATTCTCAAGTATGCCGACCACATCACGTACAACAGCTTTTCTCAGTGGCAGCGGTTCAAGGAAAAAACCATTGCAAGTAAAATAAGCGCGGGCATCCGCGTGAACCCGGAATTTTCCACCGTCGAAACAGATATTTACAACCCCTGCGGGCTCCACTCCAGGCTCGGCGTGACCGAGGCCGAGTTCAAGCCAGAACTGCTGGACGGCATCGAAGGGCTGCATTTCCATGCCCTGTGCGAACAAGACGTTGACGCGCTCGAAGGCGTTCTCAATGCGTTCGAGAAGAAATTCGGGCGTTACTTGCCCCAAATGAAATGGGTGAACTTCGGTGGAGGCCACCACATCACCCGCAAAGATTACCACCGTGAAGAGCTTGTCAAGCTCCTCAACGACTTTAAAAAACGCTATCCACACCTCGAGGTCGTCATGGAACCGGGAGAGGCGGTCGGCTGGCAAACGGGCGAACTGGTAGCCACGGTCGCCGACATCGTACACAACAAGATGGACATCGCCATATTGAACGTGTCCATCAGTGCGCACATGCCAGACTGCCTGGAAATGCCCTACAGGCCGAACATTACGGGGGCAGCGTTGCCCGGCGAAAAGAAGTTTACATACAAAATAACCGGAAATACCTGCCTAGCCGGTGACCAGCTTGGCGACTATTCGTTCGACGCACCGCTCCAGGTCGGGGACCGCATCATCTTCGAAGACATGATCCACTACACCATGGTCAAGACCACGTTCTTCAACGGGGTCCGTCACCCAGATATCGGCATGTTCGACATGGACGGGAAATTCCACCTGCTGCACAGGTTCACCTACGAACAGTTCAAGGACAAGCTGTGATCTTGACGAAAGAAAAAGTTGTCATTCGCAGGCGCATGACTCGTCGGCTCAGCCATGCCGAAACGCAAGCGTTTTGGCATGGCATTCGCCTTGGTTGTCATTGCGAGGGGCGAAGCCCTGAAGCAATCTCCTCTGGTCACTAAAAAAAATGGTTAATGGTTGGTGGTTAGGAAAGACATGTTATTCAAAAGCGAAGATGAAACGTTCAACTGGGCGACCGAATTCGGGAAGTCGCTGCAGCCAGGCGACCGAGTGGCCCTTTACGGGAATTTGGGCGCGGGCAAGACCGTCATCAGCCGGGGTGTCTGCAAGGGGCTCGGTTACACGGGCACAGTATGCTCCCCCACCTACACCATCCTCCACGAATACCCGAACGACCCGCCCATCTTCCACTTCGACCTCTACCGCCTCGAAGGTGGCGCCGACCTGTACGAAGTCGGCATGGACCCGGACTACTTGGCATCGGGTATCAGCCTTATCGAATGGCCCGAACGCCTAGAAGGAAACGACGCAGGCATTACCCACGTCATCCAAATAAAAATCCTCTCGGAAACCGAGAGGGAAATTACTGTCGAGAAACTCCGCTAAGACTATATATATTACTTAGCCTGTTTCCCTATTTATATATACCGCAAAATTACTTTGCAGCAGCAGAATCGCCAGCCGGAGCCGCAGCCGCTTCGACAGCCGCTTTCAGCGAAGCCGCCTTGGCAATGGATTCCCACGTTTCGCGATCGCTCTTCGGTAAAAGCATCGGGCCATTGTAACCGTTCACGATTTCGAAAGCCTTTGCAGAATCCTTGTCGGCAATGGCATCCATCACGTCAGTGAACAAATCCTTGAGGTGGTTGCGTTTGTCCTCGATAGCACCCAGGCGGTCCTGGCGGAGGATTTCCATAGAATCGCTCACGAAACCGAGGTCCCACGTAGCATTGTAGCAGGACTCCGCCTCAACCAGTTTGGAGGGATCCGTTTCGGCAGCCACATAAAGGACATCGCACTTGGCAAACGCCTCGGCACTGTTCTTCTTTGTGTACTGATAATAGTAGTAGCCGCCAACAACCAGGCCCACGAGCACGATGAGGAACACGACATCCTGCCAACCCATCGTCGGTGTAGGGAGTTTCGGCTTGCCGGAAGGATTCTCACCGGCTTCCAATTTTTCTTCGGCCTCGTCAAACGGGCTCTTTCCACTCAAGAAACTAAAAGACATGTTGACTCCTACCTATGTTTTTGAAATTGCGTCGAAGACGCGGGCATATAAATAAATTTGCTTGATCAAGCTGGCAAAACCGTTGGAGCGCGTGGGCGAAAGTCCCACGTTCAAGCCGATTTCCTGGAAAAACGCAGCATTCACCGAAAGGATTTCCTTCGGAGGCATATCGTTGTACACCAAAAGGGCAAGGGCTCCCAATCCGCGGCTAATCAGCGGGTTCGTCGTTCCGCCTTCCACGTCCATCTCGAAATGGATTACGCCAGATTCGAACTTGGGAACCAGGTACATCGTGGATGCACAACCTTGGATGATGTACTTCTCCGCCTTCAGCGAAGCGTCCATCCCCTTGTGCGCACGGGCCAAGTCGAGCAAGTATTTCCACTTGTCGTCCTGATCCGAAAACGAAGCGAACTTCGCGCGAACTTTTTCCAACCGTTCTTCTATAGCCGACATTTTATTACCGCAAGAAAGAGCGCATTTTCCAAATCAACGACGGACAGGCGCTCAAAACAGTGAAGAATATACGACAGAGGGAAGCCTTTCCACGGGGAATCCGGGAGAGCTTTTTGGCGGCACGGTCAAACTGCGCATCCGAAATTTTCCCGAACGTGGGCTTCGCATTTGCAATCTGCAAATGGGCGCGTCCCTGGGCCTTCATCCAGCGGTCGAGCACCGAAGCTTCCACACGGGCGCGTTCAGCATCGGTGCTGCAAGCAAGCCATTCCACAACAGATTCAGCGACAATCTTTCCGCAACGGAGCGATTCCACGATACCGGAACGGCTAATCGGGTTCACGCAGCTCGCTGCATCCCCCGCCTTGAAAACGCCATGCATCGCAAGCGGGCGCTTGGACTGGCCACAGGCAATCATGCCACCATACACAGCCTTGATCTTCGCCCCCGGATAACGCCTATTTATAAATTCCAAAAGTTTCTGACGCAGCGGGACCGCCGAATCGTGATCCTTACCCAAGACAAAACCGATATTGACTTCCACGCCATCACGCGGGAAAATCCAACCGTAGCCGTTCGGGAATTCGCTCCCGAAGAAAAGTTCTATATGTTCCCGACTATGCTTGATGCCTTCGGCTACTGCGAAAATGGCCGGTTCCAAATCCGTATCGCCAGACTCTATACCCTTGAGGCAATCAACGTTCCGGGTCAACCGGCATCCCGGCCCCGTCGCATCGATTACGGCCTTGGCCCGAACGGTCGAGAGTTCGCCGTCGGTCATTGACTGGACCAACCAGGAATCCCCGTCGCGGGTGAGTTTAGTAACCAGAGCATCAAAATGGCATTCGACACCCGCCTCAGCGCAACCATCTGCGAGAGCATGGTGGAAACGGGAACGGTCCAACATGGACCCACAGTCCTTGCTGTAGAATTCAGCCCTGTAGCCTTCAGGAGATGTAAAATATATACCGGAGATACTACCACGGACCCATTCCTTGGAAATCGGCCACAAAGCGTTCAAACGCCCCGTCGAAACAGCTTCCGCACAGAAAATGGGTTCTTTCCAAGGTTCCTTCTTGTCGAGAAGGAGAACCCGTCCGGCACCGCCCGTCAGCCGTCCATAGGTACAGGCAGCCATCAGACCGGCAGGGCCGGCCCCGCAAACAACGACATCGTATTCCTTGGACTCAAATTCTGGCATTTGCGCCAAAACTAGCAATTTTTGCAAAAGAAGTGCCCAAGGTAAAGGAAACCAAACATTTTTTTAGATGTTTTTTTTTTATTTGGAATCTTTTGCCAAATTTTTAGTTATTTTAGGGCTATCCGTTATATTTGTTCATAATCAAAGGGAATTTTATATGAATATGATTAAAGTATCCAAGTTGGGCATCGGCCTTGTCTGCGCAATGACGTTTTCGGCATTCGCCCAGCAAACAGACTGGTCCGGCAAAGACCTGAACATTTCTTTCCGCGATAAACGCATTGATGAATTCAACTTCTCTAAAGCCAAGGCTGTCAAGCATGTGACGGACTTCCAGCGCGCAGCTGGTGAGAATATAAAGTTCACGGAAGCGAACCTCCCCGAAGTTTCCTTCCAGAACGCGGTGATCAGTGGCGCCAACTTCAAGAACGCGAACCTCTCGAAGGCAACGATTAGCGGTGCCGACATCCGCTCCTCCAACTTCAAGGGCGCAAACTTCGAAGGCGCAAACCTCTACCGTGCCACCCTCCTGGACAGCGAATTCCCGCAGGCGAACTTCAAGAACGCCCGCCTCGATGCCATGAAGGTTTCCGACGGTGCCGACTTCAGCAAGGCCGACTTCACCCAGGCATCTGTCATGGACGTCGACCTCACCAACGCCGACTTCAGCAAGGCCAACATGACGAACGCGAACTTCTCCCGTTCCTTGATGGCTAACACGAACCTCAAGAAGGCAAAACTGGTCAAGACCGACTTTACGGCCTGTAACCTCATTGCCGCCAACTTCGGCAGCGCCGACCTCGAGAACGTCAACTTCGCCAAGGCCGGTCTTTCTCAGGCCAACTTCGGCGGCGCCGACTTCAAGAACGTCAACCTCCAGGAAGCGGACCTTTCCCTGACCTCCTTCAATGACGTCGATCTGTCCAAGACGCAGCTCCAGAAGGCCAAGTTCGCCCAGTCCTCGCTCAAGAACATGAACTTCAACAGCCAGGACCTGACCGGCGTCGTCTTCGACAAGGGTAGCGTTTCCAAGAGCTCCTTCGAACGCACCAAGCTCAACAAGGCCTCCTTCTTCGACTCCGACGTGAACAAGGTCGTGTTCAAGGAAGCTGAAATGATGAAGGTTGTCTTCGACGGGGCCTACATCCGCAAGAACATCTTCGACAAGGCTGACCTCACCAAGGCCAACTTCTCCAACTCCACCATCGAACGTACCGACTTCAACCTCGCTACGCTCTCCGGTGCAAGCTTCGCCGGTGCCAAGCTGACCAAGGTTAGCTTCCTCAACGCCAACATGGAAGGCGTGAAGATTGACGCCGACACCAAGATGGAAGACGTTGACTTCTCCGGCGCCGACCTGACCAACGCGAAAATCGAAAAGTTCACCGCCAAGAAGGTCATCTACGACAACAGGACCAAGTTCCCGGGCGGTCTCGATCCGCGTCAGTTCGGTTTCACCAAGCGTGGTGAAAAGGCTGCCGACATCAAGGTCGAAGGCACGGGCAAGAGAAAGCCGCGTGAAGAAGCTTCGGACGACGATGATGCTCCGAAGAAAAAGAAGAAGAAAAAACACTCCGACGACGAAGAATAGTCTTCCCTACATAACGGATTTAAAAAGGACGCCCTGCGGGGCGCCCTTTATTTTTTGCGACGAGAGTAAATCTCACAGCACATCGATTACTTCTGGTCCATGAGCCAGGCCACGGCCTCGCTGAGACCAGCCACGCGAACGATGCGCATGCCCCCCACAGAATCGGGCAGTTTACCGGACGAAGGAATCACGGCCACGGTCATCCCCAAACGACGGGCCTCCTTGAGCCGCTGGTCCAGGAGGCTCACGTTCCGGACCTCGCCCGACAGACCGAGCTCCCCTATGGCGATGGTCTGGCGGCCCAGCGGGATTCCCAGATGGTTGCTCGCGATAGCGAGCGCGAGGGCTAGGTCGGACGACGTATCGCTCACGCGGATGCCGCCGGCAATACTTGCGAACACGTCGCACATGCCGACACTTACGCCACCGAATTTTTCGAGCAAAGCAAGGATGATGGTAAGGCGTTTTGGGTCGATACCTGCGGCCACACGCTGCGGCACAGCAAAGTTCGTCTGGTTCACAAGCGCCTGAGTTTCAAAGAGCAACGCGCGCGAGCCTTCGAGCGTACAGCAGACAACGCTCCCCGGAGTCGGCGGAACGCCCTCTTGCAGAAACACGCGGCTCGGGTTCGGCACGGCATTCAGCCCGTGACTCGTCATCTCGAAAACACCAATCTCGTCGGTAGCACCAAAGCGGTTCTTTATAGTGCGCAGCAGGCGGTACTGGTTGTTGCGGTCCCCCTCGAAATACACGACGGTATCGACCATGTGCTCCAAGATGCGCGGGCCGGCAATCTGCCCGTCCTTGGTCACATGGCCAATAAGGATGGTAATGCACCCCGTGTTCTTCGCAAACACCATCAAGTCCAAAGTACACTCGCGCAACTGCGAAGCCGACCCCGGCGTTCCCGGCAAGTCGCCCTTGTACACCGTCTGGATAGAGTCGACGACAAGCACCTGCGGCTTGATTTCCTTGGCCTTCTCGATAATCTTTTCGAGCCCCGTCTCGCAGAGCAGGAGCATGTCGCTCCCGGAAACGTTCAGGCGCTCGCTGCGAAGTTTTACCTGGCTTGCACTTTCTTCGCCGCTCACGTAAAGCGTCTTGACGCCGGCAGCCGTCATCGTGGCAAGAGTCGTGAGCACGAGCGTCGACTTGCCTATGCCCGGGTCGCCGCCAATCAGCACAAGCGACCCCGGTGCCAGGCCTCCGCCTAGCACGCGGTCGAATTCCGTATTCGCCGTACTCAACCGGCGCGTGTCTTCGGTAGAGACATCCTTGAGCGCCACCACCTGGTGGACAGGGCCACCCAAGCCACGGCCCCCGCGCCCCGAATTTTCCAGAACCGGTTCTACCACATGTTCTTTGAGCGTGTTCCACTCCCCGCAAAACGGGCACTTCCCTACCCACTTCGTCGTGGTATTGCCGCAACTCGTGCAGAGGAACTCAATCTCTTTTTTTGCCTTGTTTTTATTTAGTGCTACCATGTGCACTAATATAATAAAATCAGATGACATTTTGTGTCAAACACAATAAAAGAAACGAAAATATTTTTCGGGAACTGATAGAATAAAAACTATAGGTTTTTTGAGCATTTTTAAATTTTTTTGCTATATTTTCGCCCGTTCGACGATTTGTGTATCAAACCGCCACGTCATAATCGAGGCAAAGCGATGGAAATAAAGATTCTCCCTCAGCCAGACGATGTCACGTGCGGACCGACCAGCCTACACGCGGTATATTCGCATCTCGGCTACAAGATACCCCTTAAAAAGCTCATCTCCGAAATCGAGTTCCTGGAAGAAGGCGGCACGCTCGGCGTATTCCTCGGCATCGACGCGCTCAAGCGCGGGTTCAAGGCGACCATCTATTCTTATAATCTCAAACTTTTTGACCCCACCTGGAGCAACCTCAAGATGCCCGAGCTCCGCGAGAAACTCGTGAAGCTTCACAAGGCAAAACATGCGCCCAAGCTCAAGAAGGCGATTGACGCCTACATCCGGTTTATCGACCTGGGCGGTACGGTCGCAACGGCCGATTTACGGGCAAGCATGTTCGAAGGATATTTCAAGCGCGGTATTCCCGTGCTTTGCGGCTTAAGCGCCACATATCTATACCGCAGCCCCCGCGAATACACGAACGATAAAGACCAGTCCGTTTTCGACGATATCCACGGTGATCCGATGGGCCATTTCGTGGTATTGTACGGCCTCGACGAGAAAAAGCAATTCCTAGTTGCCGACCCCGACTGCACCAACCCCATGGCAAACGGGCCCTATTACAAAGTCGACAAGTTCCGGCTTATCCACAGCATCCTACTCGGGGTCATGACCTACGACGGGAACATCCTCGTCATCGAAAAAAAGTAATCCCATGAAAGCACCGGCACTCGTTATCACCTGCGAACACGCATCCAATGCGGTGCCGGATTTTGTCGTGCGCGCATTCAAGATAGCAGGGCTTGCGGGAATCCCTAAAGACACGCTCAAAACGCACAGAGGCTACGATATCGGCGCTTTTGAAGTTTACCGGAGATTGGTTCGCACGATGCGCCCGGACTTCTACCTCGCCGGAAAATTTTCTAGGCTTGTGGCCGACCTGAACCGGAGCGAATCCAGCCGGGATTTTTTCTCGGCATACACCCGCGACTTGCCCGACAATGTCAAGGAACACATCCGCAAGTTATGGTTACAACACCACAGCAAAGTGGAACATTTCGTGGCAAAGCACATTGCAGGCCATAGCAAGGGCCTTCACGTAATTCACTTGGGCATCCACAGTTTCACCCCCGTCTTAAACAACGTTGTCCGCAATGCCGACGTAGGAATCCTTTACGACCCCTCTCGCGAAGCGGAGTGCCACATCGCAGACGCGCTTATCCGCGAAATCAAGGCCCGCGCACCGGAGCTGCGCATCCGCCGCAACTACCCCTACCGGGGCACCTCCGACGGGCTCACGACAGAGCTGCGGCAAAAGTTCGGCGAAGCCTATGCCGGCATCGAAATCGAGATAAACCAAGCACTCTTGGCATACCCCGCCCACGTTTAAAATTCTTTACATCGTGTCATGGCCATTTTGGCCATTTTTTTCGTTCCTAGTTACTCTTCTCGAACTATTTCTATCTAATTTTATTCTCGGATTTTTAATTCAACCCAATATTGGAGATACACACATGGCAAAAAAGATGATTGCGTGTGATGGTAACGAAGCCACCGCTAGCGTAGCGTTTGCTGTTAGCGAAGTTGCGGCTATTTACCCGATTACACCGTCTAGTCCTATGGCTGAGCACGCCGACAACTGGAGTGCTGCAGGCAAGAAGAATATTTGGGGACAGGTTCCCCGCGTGTTTGAAATGCAGTCCGAAGGTGGCGCTGCCGGTACCGTTCACGGTGCTCTGCAGGCCGGTGCTTTGACCACGACCT
>JAEERM010000005.1 GCA_016285835.1 Fibrobacter sp. | reverse complement strand
TGTATACATGGGCGGGCGTGATGGAAAATATTTGCCCGGAAGGCTGGCATGTGCCCACGAAAATGGAATGGAAGCATTTCTATAGGGCGATTGGAGGCTCGTCAACTATAATGGGCCATTTTTTGTCATCGGAAGTGTTTAATGTAATGTCTGCAGGAATAAAATGGGGCGAACAAGCGATTGATGGGGCTAACGATGGGTATGTAAATATTGGCTCGGCTTCCTATTTTTGGACGGCCACAGAGTATTCTATAGATTACGCCTATAGCTGGTCTAGTTACAAAGAACGGGAAATATCCGAAGATGTGCGTTCCAAGGTAAATGCAATGTCGGTCCGTTGTATTAAGGACTAGCCCAAAGCTTCTTTACTGGGGCTGTTCTCTTTTTTTGTTGATGTAAGGCGATTTTACCCAAAATTTCGGACGTTTTTTCTTTGCCGGCCACCCTCCGGCTTCGGGTGAATTTGTTATTTTTGACAACGCGAAAAGAGACCTTGCGTCTTTTTACAAAAACGATTCTTAGGAGTCTAAAATGAAGTCTAAAATTTTTGTCTACGGAGCTTGTGTACTTGCCCTTGTTGCTTGTAACCAGGAAAAGCAGGCTTCCGCTGCTATTACCCCCAATTCTACAGACGACCAGAAATTTGCTTATATGCTGGGTATCCAGATGGGTGAACATGCCTTTGGTCCTCTCGCTCGCCAGATGGGTGAATATGTGAACCAGAACGCCTTGATTCAGGGTGTTCGCGACATGGTCAAGTCTTCGAAGGACACTTCATTCAAGATGCAACTGGTCCCGGACACTATCGGTGCAATCAATTCTCACTATGCAGCAATTGCCCGTGAACGTTACGAAGCGACAAGGCCCGATAGCGCAACAATTGCTACCCGTGACCGTGCGGGCCTTATGGCGTATTCGGATTCTGTTCAAAGGACGCTTCCCGTCAAGGCTGCCGATGAAGGTGTGACGCTGCCGGTCAAGATTGAACCCAATACTTCGATGAACGTCAAGTTCTCCTACCTGGTCGGTATGCAGCTGGGGAACAACATGAGCAACATCGGTAATCAGTTCAATACCGAGTTCGATATTGCTTATTTCGAGATGGGTATTCTCGATGGTGCCAAGAAAACAATGGATTCTACTTTCAAGCTCCAGTTGCCCAAGGATACCCTGGATTCTGTCGGTGCCCGTTACAGGGTCAAGATGGATTCCATTCGTGAAGCGGCTATCAAGAAGCAGCGTGAAGAAGAAGAAAAGCTCAAGGCCGAAGTTGCTTCCCTCCGTGGTGACACTCTTGTGAACGGCATGCCCGCCAAGATGAACCCCGCTGTGAAGGTGACGGGTATCAGCTATTCCGGTGAAACTCTCGGTGAATATTCCAACAGGCCGCTGTTCGTGTTCTATTTCTCCACGACTTGCCCGCACTGCCGCCATGCCGCTCCGGTGATTCTTGAAATTGCCGACGAATTTGCGAAGGACGGACTCACGACGCTCGCAGTCGCCTCTGGTGGAAACCCGAAGCGCGGTATCCGTACATTCATCGACGACCTGAAGTGGAACGATAATATCAAGGTCGGCTGGGACGAACACCGCCAGTTTGGCGAACTTTACAGCGATGGCTATGTTCCCAAGATTTACCTGGTGAACCCGGATGGCTCCTACAAACTCTATGGTTCTATCGAAAGAGAAAAGGACCAGATCAAGGAAGACATCAAGGCTCTCCTCGGCGGCAAGCCGGTTGAATGGAAGTTGGAAGCTCCGGCCAAGGCCGATACGACCAAGCCCGCTGCTCCTGCTACTAAGTAATCTATCGTTCGGGCACACCATCGGTGTGCCTTTTTTTTGCATTGTAAGTCGATTCGGTGAATCATGATATTAGCGGAATATGACGTTGTTGTCGTCGGTGGTGGCCATGCCGGCATCGAGGCGACGCACGCCGCTTGGAAACTCGGCGTAAAAACTGCCATGTTCACGATGGACGTTAATGCCATCGGGCGTATGAGTTGTAACCCGGCCGTAGGCGGTGTAGCCAAGGGCCAGATTGTGCGCGACATCGATGCACTCGGCGGCTTGATGGGGCTCTTGACCGACAAGGCCGGAATCCAGTTCCGTATGCTCAACATGAGCAAGGGCCCTGCCGTGTGGGGCCCGCGTGCCCAGTGCGACATGAAGTATTACAGCGAAATTGCCCGCGAAGTGATTACGAACTTACCGGGTCTTTCCGTTATTCAGGGAGAACTGGCTGCGTTCGAACGCATGCCGGATGGGCGCCTGGAACTGACTCTGCTGAACGGCGACCGCTATATCACGCGCGCGCTCGTGATTACGAGCGGAACATTCTTGGCTTCCAAGATGTTCACTGGGCTTACAACGAGCATCGGTGGGCGCGTGGGGGAACCGAGTGCAGACAAACTTTCGGAATGTATCGCCCGCGAAGGGATTGCGCTGCGCCGCCTCAAGACGGGCACCCCGAGCCGTCTTGACCCCGATTCCATTGATTTCAACGAATGTGATGTTCAGCGCGGCGACGATGAACCATGGCCCATGAGCGACCGCCACTTGGCGGGAACCGTTCCCGGCCGCGATGCGGATTATTTCTGGGGCGATTCGGCAAGCAAGTTTGTCCGCAACGACTGTGTTTGCTGGATTACGCGCACGAACATCAAGACGCACGACATCTTGCGCAGCGGTTTCAAGGACAGCCCCATGTTCAGCGGGCGCATCCACGGCAAGGGCCCGCGCTATTGCCCGAGCATCGAAGACAAGATTAACCGCTTTGGCGACCGTGACGGGCACCAGCTGTTCCTGGAACCGGAACAGGCGGACATCGGTCGCGTGTACATCAACGGGTTCAGTTCGAGCCTGCCTGCCGACATCCAGCTCGCCGCCATCCACACGATTCCCGGGCTCACGCGCGCCCGCGTGTTGCAAATCGGCTATGCGGTGGAGTACGATTCGGTCGACGCGACGCAACTTTACCCGACCTTCGAGTGCAAGAAGGTTCCGGGACTCTACTTTGCAGGCCAGGTCTGCGGTACGAGTGGCTACGAAGAGGCCGCGGGCCAGGGATTGCTGGCCGGCATCAACGCGGCTCTGAAAATAAAGGGGGAGGGCCCCTTTATTTTAGGTCGTTCCGACAGTTACCTGGGGGTAATGGCGGACGACCTCTCGAACATCCTGCTCGACGAGCCTTACAGGATGTTCACGAGCCGCGCCGAGTACAGGCTTTTCTTGCGTAGCGACAACGCCGAAATGCGACTCAAGGAACGTGCCCACGAAATCGGCATGATTTCGGACGGTGACTACGCCGACTGGATGCGCCGCCGTGAACTGATGGATGTGGCTCATTCCCGTATGGTGGACGAATCGGCCATGCCTGAACAGGCAAACGAAATCCTCGCCGCGGGAGGCCAGGCCCTCGCGACGGAGCGCACCCGCTGGATCAACGTGTTCCGCCGTCCTGGCATCGACCCCGAGGCGTTCTTCAAGGTGGCCCTGCCCGACATGCAGCTCACCCGCCGCGACCAGTGGTACATGTACGCCCAGGAACTCTATGCGGGCTTCTTCGACCGCCAGGAAAGGGAAATTGTCGAGCAGAAGAAGATGGAGTCGGTCCGGCTCCCCGCCGACATGGATTTTATGCAGGTGACCGCCATCAGCATCGAAAGCCGCCAGCGCCTGAATGCCCACAAGCCGCTCACGCTGGGGCAGGCGAGCCGCATCCCCGGCGTCCGTCCTGCCGATATCACGGTACTAGCTCATTGGCTGGAAAATAGGGGCTAGAATCTAGAGACTAGGATCTAGGGGCTAGGATCTGGTGGGGGTCCTCACTTGATATTTTTGGCGAAAATTACTATTATTGGGCGCGTCTATTAATCATTTTCCAAGAGGTATATTATGGCAGAAGAAACAGAAGTCAAAACCACAGAAGAAGTCAAGCCTCAGGAACCGAAATCTACAGAAAAATCTCAAGAGAAGAAGGCCCCGGCCAAGAAAAAGCGTCCCGCCAATGCCAAGCGCAAGGGTGGCGCCCCCGCCGCTAAGAAACCGGCCATCTTTAGCGATTCCCTGGAAGAACGTTTCCCCAACCTCGCAGCCAAGCTTAAAAAGTCCATCGAAGACGGCATCAAGCAGAAAATCAAGGACGCCATGTCCGACCCCAAGGTCAAGGCCGCGTCCAAGAAATTCGCTGCTGAAAAGTAAAGCTGCTTATACTTCTGAATTTGAAAACGTCCCACGCACAGTGGGGCGTTTTTTTATCTTTTACGCAGAGATGTCGAAAGTGTTGTCCAAGATAATCATGTTTTCTTTGAGCCTGCTTTGTCTAGCGGGCTATTCTTTGGGAGATGGCTTTGATCAGAGTGCGTTCTTCGGGTTCCGGTACGGTCCCAACCTCTCGTGGAGCCTGATGGGCAATACTCCGTTTGTTTGGGGGGAGTGGCTCCCGCAGCTCAACGGAAACATCAACTACACTTGGCTCGAACCGATTGGCCCCCTGAATTATGGCGAAAGAATGGCGGTGATGCCGACTTACTTAAAAATGGTTGCTTCTGTGGAGGTTTCCCCGTTCTACGGTGGTTACAAGGCTGGCCTCGGTTTGCGTCCGTTCAAGACAAATCCCCAGTTGGAAGTTGATTTTGTCTATGAAAACTATCTGTATTTCAGGTCGAACCTTGAGATGGTCAATGCCGATGTCGAGGGAGGTGGCCGAATCGCGGATACGTGGAATGCGGATTATGTAGTCGATAACGTATGGACGGACGATGCTGCCGACTTTGACTATGCACAGCTATTCGATTTGAGTGCTGATTTGGCTTATTTCTTCCCGCAAGGTTCTGTATTAGGAATCAATGTCCACTACATCTTGTCGGATATTGGTACGGATTTCGATGGGAAAAGTTACGATTACAAGCGCAACATTCCCGTTTTTTCGAGAGATTTTATCATAGAATTCGCTTCTTACGGATGCATCCCGCTGAATATTCATTGGGCAGTCCTCTTCGAGACGACCTTCTATAAGACGGGTTACCTGCGCAGCGAAAATACGGTGAAAAAGGAATCCCTTTCTTACGGGCAGTTTATGCTCGGGCCTCATTTTTCTTGGAAAGATGGCCTGCGCAACATCACGTTGGAAGTGGGTATGTGGAAACGCCCCAAGAACCGCTTCTACAACGGATCACTCTCGCAGCAGTTCCTGGTTCAGCTTGAGTATCAGGGGTATTTCTCTTTTCCGTTTGACCGGAATCTTCAAAAATAGTTCTGGGATGGGCCGCACCTTGGTGGCCTTGTTCTTCAACGGGTCTGACTCCAGTGCCTGGATGGGATAGGCCGAGCGTACCCAAATGCTTCCTTGATAGTTGGGTCCCGTGAGCGAAACGAGAGTAGGGAGGAGTTCCCCCGAAAAGACTTTCCATTGCCCAATCGTAAAGATACGTGTTTCGCGGTTGGCTCCGCGCATGACGACCTTTTGCGGAGTTGGCAACGTGTCGGACATGATGCTCCACCAGGTCATGGAAAAAGCCGTTCCGAGATTATTCGCAGAAGTGTCTGGTGGCTCCTTGCAAACGAATTGGCCATTGGCGAGCAATTCCATATCGTCCAGCTTGAGCGGAGTTTCACCGATGGTTTCTTTCAGGTGATGCGTACCTAGCTGCCTCTTTATCTTGTTTTTCCCCAGTTCGATAAAGCGGGAATTGCCTGTTGTGATAAACTTAAATTGTTCTCGGTCGGGTAGGTTGACGAAAAAGGTGTCGATAGATTCCGGATGGTGGCGCCATTCCACGTCCATGCTCACGCGGGAATGTTTGACGTTGATGAACCGGCCCTCGATGTTGACGACCATGGGGGAAGAAACGAGGTAACGCGGGCACAGGGACTGGGCACCGGCAATAGTGGCAAACAAGGTGGTGAAAAGGAGCGCAAAGCGAAATGGGCGAAGCATGGGTACAAGATAATTAATCTTGACTAGCGTATCAATACAGAAAACCTCCGGCTGGGTCCCAATGGCTACAAAGGACTCTACCGGAGGTCGCTCTTTTTAAGGAAGACTTGTTATGCTTCTTCGATGGCGGGAACTTCACCGTCTTCGTCAACAGAAACGGCATCTTGTTCGTTCAACTTGAACAGTTCCACGTCCTTCATGCTCTCGCGGATTCTCTGTTCGATTTCGTTGCAGAGTTCCGGATTGTCCTTGAGGAACAGGCGCGTGTTCTCGCGTCCCTGGCCGATGCGTTCGTTGTTGTAGCTGAACCAGGAGCCGCTCTTCTGGATGATGTCCAGTTCGCTAGCGAGGTCGAGGATGGAGGCTTCGCGAGAAATGCCGCAGCCGTACAGAATGTCGAATTCGCACTGGGTGAACGGAGCCGCAACCTTGTTCTTCACGACCTTCACGCGGGTGCGGTTACCGATAACTTCTTCGCCGTCCTTGATGGCGGCAATGCGGCGGATGTCGATACGCTGGGTGGCGTAGAACTTGAGTGCGTTACCGCCGGTGGTTGTTTCGGGGTTGCCGAACATCACGCCAATCTTCATGCGGAGCTGGTTGATGAACAGCATGCAGGTGTTGGACTTGGAGAGAATACCGGTGAGTTTGCGGAGCGCCTGGCTCATGAGGCGGGCCTGCAGGCCAACGTGGTTGTCGCCCATTTCGCCGTTGATTTCGGCTTGCGGTACGAGTGCTGCCACGGAGTCGATGACGATGATGTCAATTGCTCCGGAACGGACGAGTGTCTCGGCAATATCGAGGGCTTGCTCGCCGGTGTCGGGCTGAGAGACAAGGAGCGACTCGATATCGACGCCCAGCTTGCGGGCGTACACGGCATCGAAGGCGTGTTCGGCATCGATGAAGGCTGCGACGCCGCCAAGCTTCTGGGCTTCGGCAATGGCGTGCAGGGTAAGCGTCGTCTTACCGGAAGATTCGGGGCCGTAAATCTCGATGATACGACCGCGGGGGAAACCTCCCACGCCGAGCGCCATATCGAGCTGGATACAACCGGTCGGGATGACGGGAATGTCTTGGACAGGCTGGCTCCCAAGAGCCATGATAGAACCTTTACCGTAGTTCTTTTCAATTTGGGCGATTGCGGCCTCGACGGCCTTGGCTTTATCGGCGGAAAGGTTGCTGGTAGAGTTTGTTTTTTTTGCCATGATAGTTGTCCTGTTTGTTTTGGTTCCTGTTTAAATATAACAATTAGTGTTCTTTTGTGCAAGTGCTTTTTTGGTTATTTAACTCAAAAAGTAGCTTGCCCAACACTGTATAGACGCTTTTTTCGCGGATTTTGTCCCGATTTCCTGAAAAAATTTCACAAAAAGAGATTTTTTTACATGGGTTGGCGACGCACATCCATACTGTACCGACTGGTTTTTCGGGGGTGCCGCCTCCCGGGCCTGCGATTCCGGAGGTGGAAACGGCCCACTGGCAGCCGAATTGGCGGAGAGCCCCTTCGGCCATGGCTTCGACAGTCTTGGCGCTGACAGCACCGTGCTCTTGGAGTATGGATTCGGGGACGCCCAGCAGCTTGGTCTTGATTTCGTTCTGGTAGGCGACAATGCCACCCTTCAGGATGGCAGAGGAGCCTGCCTCGTTGACGATGCTGCTTGCCACGAGCCCGCCGGTGCAAGACTCCGCCGTGGCCATCATCTCGCCCCGCTCGATGAGGGCTGCCTTGATGGCTACTGCCAGGTCGTGAATCTCTGCCTGGAGGTTTTCGTGCGAATTTGTAGCGTCATTCATCTTCATGTCCTTAATTTAAAAAACAAACGATGTCAAAAAATGACAAACGATAGGAACCTGTCAAAAAATATAGCAAGACCGGGCCTGGGCCTATCGTTTATGGCGAGTTTTTTTATATTTGAACGCAATGAAGCTTCGGTCGATGCTCATATTCCTCTTTTTTGCAGCCTTCGCTTGCGTTCCCGCGCTTGCGGGTGACATCTATGTGCAGAAGGGGAAGACCGGTATCCCGGATATCGACACGTTGCCCGTGAATGAGTGGGATATCCCGACCGAGCACAACTCGCTCCTCTACACGATGTTGTTCAGCATTTTCCCGGGTGGTGGCCAGTATTATACGGGCCACTATGTTCGCGGTGGCTTTATCACCGGAATCGAGGCCCTTCTTGTGTACGAGGTGGCCTTCAACAAGTCCTGGCAGCGAGACCGTATTTACGAGCAGGCTGCTCCGTTCCAAGATTCCGTGGCGTATTTCTCGCGCCTAGTCGCGAAGGCGACAAACCGCGACAGTATCAAGTATTATCAGGAACAGCGAACGGATTATGCAAACCGCGTACGCGCCCTGAGCGACAAGAAAATGGAACAGGAAGATTTGCGGAAGGCTGAAATCGCGTGGCTGTACGGGCTTCATTTGTACGGGATGTTCGATGCCTTTGGAATCTGGTACAACAACCACTACAGGAGTGTCGAACAGCGGAGCATGAAAAAGGCCTTGCTGCTGGCGATAATCCCTGGCTTTGGACAGATGTACAACGGGGAGTTCGGCAAGGCGGGCCTCCTCTATATGAGCATTATCGGGGCTTCGACGAGTATCTGGACTTCGCAGAACATGGTGGAATACTACTTGGGTCGCAAGCATTTCATGGAAGACGAGGATGTTGAACCGGAAGACTACGACAAGATAGTGGAACGGGTCACGTACTACCGCAAGAACCGCAACCAGTACATCTGGGCGCTGGCGCTGCTATATCTGTATTCCATGGGTGATGCTGTTGTCGATGCGTTGCTGAGCGATTTCGACAATCCTGTGCATCTGGCGCTATTGCCCAACTTGGGGACCGGCGGCGCCCAAGCCGTGTTTACGTTTGATTTTTAGGCACGGGGCCCGAGAATAGAGGCTAGAGAATACCTTTGACCACTTAGTGCTTTAGCACTTATGTGGGCATGGCCACCTTTAGGTGGGAGGCTAGTGAAAAGAATCACGCACTTCGTGCGTCAATATAAGACGGCGAAGCCGTGATATTTTACCCTAGCCCCTAGCCCCTAGCCCCTAGCCCCTAGATCCTAGATCCTAGATTCTAACCCCTAACGACCAATCAATGTTTACTTTTTTAGGCGCGAGGCTCGGGGCCCGAGCAATGAGCTATGAGCATTGAACCATGAGCCGTGAGTTTTCAGATGATTAGTAAGCAGTTAAAGGACAAACTCAAAATTCACCACTTCCTACTGTCTACTGCCAACTTCCTACTTTCCTCACACCTCAAAGGCACGAAGTGCCGACCTCATTGCTCAAAGCGAGCTTGCGAGCTATACAAGACTTGCCAATTTATTGGCTTAGTCGTTGTTATGCCCTATGGGTAGACCTCATAGCTCCTAACCACCAATCACTAACGGCGGCATCTGTATCCCGTCGTGAATCTTGGTGTAGCTCCCTTTGTAGTGGCCTTCGCTGTCCCGCGTGAACTCGAACCGGGTCACCATGGTGTACGAGAACTCTCCTTCAACAAACCGGTTGTCGGGGAGTCCGCACCGCGAGTGCATGATAGCTGCGATGACCCCGGCGTGGGTTACCCACAGGAATTCGCCATTGTCGGGGAGCGTGTCAAGGAAATTTCCGGCCCGCAGGTCCACGTCGTAAAAAGATTCTCCGCCCGGGAAGCGGAACCCGCGAAGGTCCTTTTGCCAGGCGTACATCTCGTTCCTTGGAACAGCCGTCAGTTTTTGCCCTTCCCACTTGCCGAAGTTGATTTCCTGGATGGCGTCAATTTTCTCGATGGGGAGGTTTGTCGCCGCCGAAACCTTGTCGGCAAGGCGCATACAGCGCAGGAGAGGGCTCGAATACAGTTTTGACGGCTTTGCCCCGGTTGCCAAAAACGCCTGGATGGCTCCATCGGATTCTTCCGGGAAAGTGGGGGATACGTCAAAGTCGAGCCTGCCGTAGCAGACGTCCTTGGGGTTGTATGGCTTGCTGTGTCGGATGGTCCAGAGGAGCATAGAGAATCGGGGCTAGAATCTAGAGGCTGGTGGTTGAATAAAAAAAGCAACCCGTGGGTTGCAAAAAAATCCTAGGCTACCTGAGCACATAAAAATTCGCAAGTCCGTTGCTGCTTTCGCCCTGGCGATTTGCCCGCAAATAGTCATTGCTCAGGGCCTAGGAACACCAAATATAGTTAGTTTTCCGCAAAAAATCAAATTTCTTGCGTTTTTTTGATGATAAAAATTACAATTTTATGATTATATATTGATGTGTAAAGAAATATAAACTATATTTGTCTTAAGTTTATGGGAAAAAGGGGCTGACTCTTTTCGTTTTGAAATCTATCAGTGGAAGGGCGGCTTCCGGGAGTTCTACATGGTTGGGCAAAAATATAGACCAGCATTTTTTAGTAAGGCATTGTTCATTCTGCTTGCCTTTTTTGCAGCAAATTTAGCCTTTGCTTCGGAAATTAGTCCGTTCTATTTCACTCGTGTCGATAGTTCTGATGATGCCAAGCAGAAAGCTGAGTGGCAGAGGCTTATCAAGTACAAGCTCTGGGGTACTGGAATTCAAGGTCAATATGGTGTTGCCTTTTACAATAACGACATCTATATGGATGATTCTGTTGGCTATACGGGTAGTGCTAAGGGCAATTTTTCCTTGAGGAATACGGACCACACTATTGGAGGCCCTCTCGCTTTTGGGGGAGAGTATGATGGTCGTGAGGATAATGGAAAAGATACGATTTTGACGGGTCCTAGTCATTTTGGCGGAGCGATAAAAATTAGTTCAAATGCTGCTGGCCAAGTAGTTTGGCACGGGACAGTTTGTAGCGACGTTAATACATATGAATACACGAGTGGCGCTTTCTCAAAAGGCCATGCGACTGTAGATTGCAACAGTTCCAGCCTTCCCACAATTGACAAGGATCTGGATATTCCTTTATTTGATGTGAATTACAATTTTGACACAACAATTGCCGGTGATTGGCTATTTAACAAAAAGACTCCCGGTACTGATGGTGTCATTATCGATATTCCTGCAGGTTCTGATGGTTTTTATGACATTTTTGTTGATGGGTATATGGATATTAAAGACGTAAGTGGAAAAACTCTTTATTTCAATAATCCTTATAACCGCTATGTTCGCATTTTTATTAACAAAGCCTTGAAGACGGAGGCTAGTGAGCATAATATTGTGATGATGGACCAGAATGGTGTTGTGTCTAATGCAAATTATGCGGGTAATCTTTTGATTTATTCAAAGGAAAGTATCGATTTCCCTGCATGTGAATGCGTTTATCAAGGAACCTATATTTCAGGAGGTTCAATTAGCTTCATGCAGCACTACCGCTTTGCGGGTCAGTTGCTGGCGAAGCAAGTTCACATTGACGCAGATTTCAGAGCCGGTGATTTCCGCTATGTGCCGTTCTATCCGTCTGTAATCGACATAGATGCCAGGGCCTACGAAGACAACGAGGTTCGTGGCGATACCGTCAAGCTGGTTCTCTCCAAGGATCCTCCGACCCGCGTCACGTTCGACTACTGCTTCTCCCTCAAGGACGCTTCTTCTTGCGATGGCTACAAGGACGACGAGTTCTGCGAAGATGCCAACGTGAACGATGTGGAGACGACTTCTTTTGCTAGCCTCCCGCTTTGCGGAAGGGATACGGCCCGTGGCGAATTCGAGAAGGGCTCGAGGACAATGAAGAATCCCATCATTTTCCATGCCAAGGACGACCCGTACGAGGAAGATAATGAACGCGTTATCATAAAAATCTTTAATTTGACGGCTGCCATTACCCCGAACGGGGACCGCAATCCCGATGCAAGCTATTCGATGAAGTTCATCATCGTGGATAACGACAAGAAGCCGGTTTCCATGGATACGACAGTATCCTCCAAGGTGAACGAAGTCTTGACGATTACCAGTTTTCCTGCATTTGGTCCTGATAGTGTTACTCCGATGAAGACTTACAATGTGATCATCAAGAGCATTCCTTCAGTCGGGACATTGACCTATAATGGAAATCCCGTGGCTGTGGGCGATGTCATCAAGGCAACACCGGATGCTTCGGACCCGACCATTGGCCGGATTACCGGGCTCACGTTTACTCCGGTCAAGGACGCTTATGGTACTCCGTATGCGACGATTGATTTTGATGTGTGCAAGGTCGATGCTCCGGATCTCTGCGATAAGGGCAAGACCATGTTCATCAATGTCGTGAACGAGGAGTTCACCATCAGGGAAAATGCCCCGATCGATACCCTTGTCGGTATTCTGGAAGACTTAAGAATTCCGGGGTCTTTGACTTGTACCATTATTTCCGGTGATGCGGGGACGACGTTCAAGTTCGATTCGACGGCCCTCATCCTGAATTCTGCGCTTGATTTTGAAACCAAGCCGTCTTATGCGTTCTTTGCAAAATGTTCCAACGGGACGGACTACGACTCGACCGTCATCTCGGTTATCGTTATCGATGAGAACGAGGCTCCGGAAGTCCGCGATACGGTGTTCCATGTTCTGGAAAACCAGCCGATTGGTACTGTTGTCGACACGTTGCCTGTGCTGGACGAAGACCGTAACCTGGATTTCCTCAATAACAAGCTCAAGATTATTGCTGGTGATTCGGACAAGTACGCCATCGACGCCAGTACCGGCGTTATTACGACCAAGGTGGTGCTGGATTACGAAGCCGACAAGTTCGATACGTTGTTTGTGCAGGTCAAGGATTCTGATGGTAACAAGGATACCGCAAGGGTCATCATTATCGTAGACAACGAGGTGGAAACGTCCACGATTATCGTGACTAGGGCAGAAACGCAGGATACGACTTGGGAATTCCCGAAGGATACGCTCTACATCAACAGGACCGAGATTAACCTCTCCTGGACGGCCGACGGCATTCCGCAACCCGACACGCTCGTGACCGATTTGCACGAAGGCTTCAATACGGTGAAGCTCACGTATTACGACAAGACAAAGGACCATGGGACCATTGCGACTATCGTTATCTTTGTCTGCACGCGCACACCGGACGTGAAGGTTGCTGTCGATGTCAAACCGCCTGTAGCGGACAACATCTATACGATCGTGGAACAGGTTCCGGCGTCGGATACATCTTACTACGTGAACAAGACGGAAAACGTGATTCTGGTGGAGGTCCGGGAACCTATTCTCGATGCTACATACACGGATTCTACGTGCAACTACACCGAACAGAAAATGGCCATCAACGTGAAACTCGATACGTTGAGCATCGGCGACAACGTGTACAAGAAGATGGGGGAAATCGTCAATGCGAACCTCATGCTTGACTTGACTCCTGAATCTCCGGTGACGAAGTCGAATGCCAACGATAGCCTGATTCTTGTGGAATACTACACAAAGGCTGGTGGTGAAAAGGTGAAGGTTTCGTATTACACGGACGCTAAGGGAGATGTAGTCAAGAACTCTGCTGGTATCGAAGTGATGACGGTTTCTTACGAGACGACTGACAGCAAGGGTAACAAGATTACGATGTCTTACCAGGCCGACGCGATTACCGGCCAGCTGATTGAACAGTGGAATGGCGGTTCCTATATCGTCACTTACCCCTATACGGACAAAACGGGGAAGACTGTTGACATCTCGTATTTCGTAAGCACCAAGGGCAAGGTCATGAAGAACGAGGAAGGCAACCCCGGTTTCGAAGTTGCCTACGAATATACTAACAAGCAGTTCGGCAACACGAGCCGCCGGTCGGCGTTTGTTGTGCTGGATACAATCAAGCCGGTTGTCGTGATTGAAAGCCCCGAGGATGGTTCCAAGGTTCACATTAATTTCGTGGATGTCCGTTGGACCGTGAACGATGTGAAGCAGGATACTTTGAACATGCAGGGCCTGGTGAAGGGCTCGAACCCTGTTGTGCGCATATATCGTGACAAGGCTGGCAACGAGGCTTCCGATACGATATTTGTTGTGCTGAAGAATGCGAAGGATCTCGATATCAGTGTAGAAAAGCCGGTTGCCTTGATGACAAAGGACCGCGTGAGCGAATACTACAGCGAGGCGAAGGCTCCCAAAAAGGACCAGACCTTTGCGGTGAGCATCTACAATCATTCCAAGTCTGCCGAAGAGGAAGTCCTTATTGGTGGGAATATGAAAACTCGCGAGGGTTCTGGCAAGGAACCTTACCCGGGCAAGGATGACCATCTCGGTCCGACGCTTACTATCGACGTGAAAATGCCTGTAGTCAGCAACGTCGGTGGACTAGCGACCTTTGACGACATTGTCTCGTCGGATGGACTGGTATCCGTGGACGGCGTTGATGCACAGGGTGGCAAGAAGATGACCCCGTCGCAGTATGTTGCGGAATACTGTACCGAAGAATTCCAGGATTCGTTCAAGGGCGACCTGAGTCGTCTCAACCTTTACGAGACTTCTCTCTCGGTCCACATCTGGATATTTACGAACTTGGGTTCCTTTGTTGACGACTACTCGTTCAGCGTAGACCTGAACGATCCGGATTACGTCAACAAGGGTGGTATGCTCTTTATGGCCTTCGAATGGAAACCCGATGTCGATGGCGAGGTGCATACGAAGAGTGGCCGCCTGGCAGGGACGGGTGCGTACCTCTACAAGACCGAGGTTACTATGAAGACGACCCTTCGCTGTACGTTGCCGCCTGTTGCGGAAGGAATGCCCGATGCGAACATAAAGGGTGCCAAGCGCAAGGTGAGCGAAGACAAGCTGCGTTCGTTCGGTTTCAAGCGCCCGCCGATGAAGAAAAAGTGATTGCTGGTTGATTTTTGCTCCAGAAGGGAATAGGATCCGGTTTTTCGGGTCCTTTCCTTTTTTTGGGGCTTATAACGCTTTTTTGAGCCGAAAAAGATAAAACTTTTTTTTACCTTACGCGATTGTAAAAAAAGTTGGGCTGTTATTGCGTGATTTTTGTTTATAAAATTAAACGAAGTGTAGATTTTTATTCCGTTTAAGGGAAATTTTTTTTATTTTTGCTAAGGGATGTCTGGAAAATGTAAATTTTATGTATTCCAATTTGGAATACGGAGTTGACCATAACACTAATCCCTTGGAAGGTTATTATGGGTAAGTGGAATAAAAAAATAGCGCTTCTGTTCGGCATCTTGATGTCGTGCCTGTTTGGCGGCGCATTTGCTGCGTCTCCGGCGTATAACTTCTATCCGCTGTATTTTACTCATGTTACCCAGTCCGATTCTGCAAAACAGAAGGTCGAATGGGATTACTTGATGAAGTATAAGATCTTCGGTCAGACAGGAATTGACTTTATTGGGTCGAACATCAATATCCCCGACAAGACTGGATGGTTCGGTACCGCGAACGGCGCTTGGACGATGAAGAATGATGGTCATCGCGTGGGTGGCCCTATTCTGATTGGAGGACGAATTTATTTTGATACAGGTTCCGATACCTTGATTACGGGGCCGACTCGCGTTGTTGGCAATGTGGAGGGGAGCCAAAACTTCAAAGCCAATGGTGGAAAAAACGTAATTAATGGGCATGTTTGCGTATCCGGTTCTGTTGTAGGGGCGCTTGACACTTTAGTTGATAGCACTCATGCCCATTTTGGCGGCAAATATGGTACATGCCCCGGAGGAGATACCGTTCCCGCTGTAAAGACGGACCTTACTATCCCCGTGGTTATTGATAGCCTTTTACCTGCTGCTGGCTCGAACTTTCTCTATACGCGAAAGAATAATACTGCTCGTCATATGAGTGACGTTAGCTTGGATAATGACTTTCTGTATATCGATGTTCCTCCAAGTTCTAAAGCTACCGAGGATGAACGCGATGGCGATGTGTTCGATGTCCACTTGTCGTCGATTTCCTTTACGAATGATTGCGGAATAATTGTCCGTATGCCCTCTGGCGGCCGTCTTACGCGCATTTTTGTTGATGGCTCAGTGAATTTCGGACCGCATCCGCGTATTCGTATTATGTATATGGATGATACCGCGAAGTATGTTGATTCAACTCATCATTGGGTTGGTGCGTATAGGGGTATCCAGAATGACAAATATACGGGAAACCTTCTTATTTACATGAAACAAAGCCTCACCTGGGCTGCTATTAGTCAAACGGATTCTCTCCAAGGGACATTTATCTCTCGGGGGACTATTCATGTGCAGCAGCAGATGACCCTTGCCGGTCAGTTGATTGCGAATAAAATCATAATTGATGCAAACTTTGATGGTTCTGGCTTTATCTTCGTGCCGTTCAATCCACCAAAGATAGACCCAGGTGCACTGGCTCGTGGTACCTATAAAGAAAACGACAAACTTGTCCCTATCGATATCAAGTTGGACAAGATCCCGACAACGGATGTACGCTTCAATTATTGCTTCAAGACTCCGGCTAAAGATTCGGCGGGATTTAATTTCGCAGAACCCGAAGACATCAAGGATGCTACTCCCCCTGATATGCCGCGTTGCGGTGCGACGACTGGCCCGAAAACGGACAGCGTGTTAATCCATGCGGGTGAGGTTTCTCCGACGGACAGTGTCTACAAGGCTTGGGTGCGAGTTGCCAGGGATAGTACTGTTGAGGGAGATGAATGGTTCCGCATTTGTATTTCGAACTTGAGTGGCGCCATAATCAAGGGCAATTACCCGACAGACATCAATGATGGTGTGTGTCTGCCGTTGTTGATTGAAGATGCCGACAACCATTCTCCAGTTTTGGAAAATAATGATAATCTAGAGGTTACAGAAAACGTGCTCGGGGATACTGCCGGGACGATTTCTGCCCTGGACGAGGATGGAGATCCTCTTACTCTGCGTGTTGTAGGCGGTTCTGGCAAGAATCTTTTTGAAATTGATTCTGATGGCAACCTTTATCTCAAGCCGAATACGTCTGTTGACTACGAGAAGAACACCTCCTTTACGGTCCAAGTTTCGGTCACGGATGGCAAGATTCCTTCACCGGTGAAAAAGACGTACACGGTTAAGGTTGTCGATGTGAACGAAGCTCCTGATGCCAATGATGGAGTGATTTCGGTAAAAGAAAATACTCCGGGGGGTACGTGGATTGGCGATGTGAGCTGGAGCGATCCGGACAAGACGTCCGACTTCCGCAAGTACGACATGGCCGAGGCTGTGGAAGAGGCTGGATCTGCGACGGACCTTTTCGAGGTGGATCCCGCTGGTTCCATTTACGTCAAGAGTGGCGCTGTCCTTGATTACGAAGTCGAGAAGACGCATACTCTCAAGGTGAAAGTCTATGATTCAAAACAGCCGGAACTCTTTGATTATGCGACGATTACAATTAACGTTACCGACGAAGACGATGGCCCCAAGATTGATATTCCGCCTGACCCAGGTAACGATACGACGAAGCGTATTCTTGTGCTCAAGAATGGCAAACAGCCGGGTGTCAAGGAAAATAACGCTAAGGACGAATTGGCTGGGAAGGTTACCGCGACTTGCAGTGCGATTGACTGCATGAAGCATCTGACGTTCTCGATGCCCGAGGATACAAGCGGACTGTTCGATATTTCAGCGACTACTGGCAAAATTACCGTGAAAGACGCCATGGTCCTCGATTATGAGAAGGTGAATGTGTACTCCGTTAAGGTCGTGGTTTGCGATAACAACCCCGCTGGAACTCAATATTACCAGTATGACACGGCGAAGGTCATCATCAATGTTATAGACGTGGACGAAATGCCCTCGATTGAGCCGGGTACATTCTATGTCGACGAGAACCTTCCGACAAAGTCCTCCTTTGGCAAGCTGGACTCGCTCACGAGCGACCTCGATACGGCGGCTCGGTTTATCCAGCACAAGTTTGTCGCCATCGCAGGGGATACGGCCGAGTTCATTGTCAAGGAAGACGGAACTATCCAGACCCGTGTTGTCCTCAAGTATAACCAGGATTCTATTTATTCTATCACCGTGACGGTTATTGACAAGGCCGATACCTCGCTCAAGGACACGGCGACGATGACGATTCGCGTGAACGACGTGAACGACAATCCGTACTTTACGTCGGAAGACTCTTATGAGTTCCCGGAGAACCCCAAGAAGGGCTACGTCATTGGGCAGCTCACTGCCGCAGACGAGGACCAGAACGATTCCGTGTTCACCTACAAGCTCAAGTCCAATGTGGATTACGTTACTGTTTCCAAGGACGGAGTGATGAAGGTGAAAGACAGTACCGCGTTCGATTACGAAAAGACTCATTCGCTTTCGTTCGTGGTGACCGTGTTCGATGAACATGGCGGTTCGAGCGATACGCTGATAACGGTGAGGATTACCGACGTGAACGAGCCTGTGACGCTTCCGCCGCAGACGTTTACGGTTCGCGAAGACGAAAAGATTGGTACAACGATCGGTACTATCATAGCTAACGACTTGGATACGGCCGAACAATTCACTCGTCACACGTTCAAGTTGCTCACCCAGACCGTCGGGTTCGAGGTGCTGACAGACGGCACTATCAAGCTTATCGATTCGCTGGACTATGAGCTGGATTCTATCTATGTGCTCAAGGTTGCTGTCACGGATGGTGAATTTAGCGATACGAACGATATCACGATTAAGGTGAAGGATGTCGAGGAATGGTCGAAGGTTGTCATTACCCGTGGTGAAACCCCGGATTCTGTGTGGTTGATGCCGGATACCATTTATACGAACCGTTATTCTATCGACCTTGAATGGACCGAAGATGGCACACCCCGTTACGGCACTGAGGAACTGACCGACGGGAAGAACATCATCATTAAGAAGTTCAAGGACCCGAAAAAGAACCACAGCGGCGCCGATACGGTCATTGTTTACGTAAGTTCCGATTCGCCGATTGTGTCTGTTTCGACGAAGGATAAGGGCGTCAAGGCCACCAACATATTCACGGTGGTCGAGGAAAAGGATGACGGAGATTCCGCCTACTACGTGAACGAGAAAAAGAACAAGGTGTTCGTTTCGGTCAAGGATCCGGGCTCGTCCAAGCTGGATACCTTTACGGTCAACTTGGAACTGGATTCTGTGAACATCTCTTCGGCCACGTTTACGAAGACAATGGACAAGATTGTCGATGCTGGGCTTACCTTGGACCGCAACGCCAGTACGGACAAGAAGGTGCTCCAGTTGAATGGCGAGGTCTTGGAGGTGTCTTACACGGAATACGTGAATGGTAACAAGGTGACGGTCACTTACCATACGAATTTCAAGGGTGAACTCGTGAAGGGCGAAAGCGGAAAGAAAGAAATCACGGTGTCTTACACGATGAGTGTTGGAGACAAGGACGTGGTGATTTCTTACCAGGCGGATGCCTCGACGGGCAAACTGATTGAAGGACGCAATGGTGCTGCTTACACGGTTTCTTACGACTATGTGGATTCCAACGACAATTCCATCAACGTCTCGTATGGTGTTGACGCAAAGGGTGGGTTTGCCAGGGATGACGAGGGTAATGCCGGTTACAACATCAGCTACTCTTACACGAACAAGTATGGGAATACTTCGACGAAGTCCCTGTACATGGTGTTGGATAAGGCCCCCCCGAAGGTCGAGATTGTTTATCCTACCGACGGAGCGACCATCCGTTCCAACTTTGTTGACGTGAAGTGGACTGTGGATGGTGTTGTCCAGGATACGCTTGTGACCCAGGGCCTCCAGAAGGGAACGTACCCCATTGTCCGCTATTATCGCGACAAGGCGGGCAATACGGATTCCGCAGTCATTTTCGTGGTGGTCAAGGGTGTCAAGGACGTGGAGATTTCTGTTGAAAAGCCTGTGACCATTGTCGACGAGGACAAGGTGGCCAAGTATTACGGCAAGAAGGCTCCGAAGAAGGGTGAGACGTTTGCCGTAAGCCTTTACAATTATCGTGAAGATAAGGAAACTGAAGTGCTTATCGGCGGTGACATGAAAACGAAGAAGGGCTCTAAGGAAGAACCTTATCCTGGACTCAAGGGGCACCTTGGCCCGACGCTTGTCATTGATGCGAAACTTCCGGTTGTCAACGAAGTTCGCGGGCTTGCTACACTAGACGACCTTGTCCAGGATGGTGTCATTCCTATAGATGGTGTCGATGCCAAGGACAGCAAGAAAATGTCGGTGCGGGCCTATGCCGAAAAGTATTGTACGGCTGAGTTTGTTGCATCGCTTGAAAGCGATATCAGCAAGGCGAGCCTTTACTTGACGACCATGGTTGTCGATGTCTGGGTCTTTACGAATCTCGGGCAGTTTGTCGACAAGTACACCTTCTCGCTGGAACTGGATGATCCGGACTATGTGGACGATGCGGGCATGCTCTCCATGGCCATGGAAATCAAGCCTGACGTGAATGGCGATTTGCGGACCAAGAGTGGTAAGCTCCTTGCTACCGGCGCCTATGTGTACAAGACGGAAGTCAACTTGCACAGCACGCTCCGTTGTACCTTGCCTCCGGTGGGTGACAACGCGGCGGGCAAGATGGGCTCCAAGCGCCGCGTGAGCGAGGAATTGCTCAAGCCGTTTGGCTACAAGCGCCCGATTACGAACAAGAAATAACCTTACGGGGTATCCCGATTGATTCGGGTTTAGTTTGCCGGGGAACGCAGGAAACGGACTGCGCTCCCCGGTTTAATTTGTACGGATACGCTGTCTTCGTGAAATCCTTTGGATTCCAGGTATTCGACAATTTGGTCTGCTTGAGCCTGATTGCTGCAGACTACGGTGAGCTTGAAATCGAACCGGCGCATCAGGTAGATGACATCGTTCAGGGCCGTGAAACTTGAATTCATGAGCCGGATGCCGCCGTCCGAGATGAACTGGACTCTTTTAGAAATGGCTTCGAGGCTGTACTTGCTGTTGCTCGGGCAGCCAGTGCCGTCAACCTTGATGCCGGGGAAGGTGCCGGGACACTTGTCCAAGTAGTCGGGAATGTGGTCCTGGTCGCTGTCGCGGTTGCACCCTGTGGAGTCGACTGGTATGTTCGGTTGGGTGTTGGGGCACTTGTCCAGGTAGTCCGGGATGCCGTCGCGGTCGCGGTCGGACGGGCAGCCGTTGATGCCGACTAACATTCCGCTGGGGGTTTCTGGGCACTGGTCCTTGGAATCTGGGACGCCGTCCTGGTCGGAGTCCATCGGGCAACCGTGTTCATCGATAATTTCACCTTCGACGCTGTTGGGGCAGTTGTCCTCGCTGTCGGGAATCCCGTCGCGGTCGAAGTCCAGGGGGCACCCGGTACGGTCGACGACCAGGCCTTTGCGTGTCCCCGGGCAACGGTCTTCCTCGTTGAGTACGCCGTCGTGGTCTTCGTCCAACGGGCAACCTTCGTTGTCGACTCTTTCGCCGGGAATCGATTTAGGGCACTTGTCCGCATTGTCGTTGATGCCGTCGCCATCGGAGTCTTGTGTGCACCCTTTCTTGTTTACGGCGGTGCCTACGGGCGTATTGTCGCACATGTCCAGATAGTCGGGGACTCCGTCTTGGTCGCTGTCGATGGGGCAGCCTTTGTAATCTACGTACACTCCGCTCGGTGTGTTGGGGCAGTCGTCGACGATGTTCAATACGCCGTCCCTGTCCTCGTCGACGGGGCAGCCACGTTGGTTCACGGCGACGCCTAGCGAAGATCCTGGGCAAAGGTCCATGCGGTCGATGATGCCGTCGTGGTCGGAATCCTTCCAGCTGAAATCGAAAGTATGGTTTATGCTGACGGTCACGCCAAACTTGGGCTGTCCGGCTACGCGGTATTCGATGGCCTGGTCGTCGGTTTCCCGTGTGACAGGCAGACCGCGCCTTTCCTTGATTTTTTTCACGAATCCAAGACCTATGTCGACTCCCACGGAGAGGTCCGTCTGGCGGGGGAGGTGCAGGCGGAATCCCGGGGTGAACCGCAACGGGTCGTAAAGCGGAGCTAGGGAAATTTTCTTGCTGGAAAGCCTTGTTTCGCCAGAAAGTTCAAGGGATGGACTCAAGATTTTATTCGGGAAGAAGTACAGTCCTGTTCCCCAGAGCATCGTGATATCCTTGTTACTCATGCTCTTGAGAAAGCCGATATAGTTGTTCCAGTGGACGAGGCTAAAATTGTACAGTGTCGCGTAAAAGGTCACTGCCATCGACCAGGTGTTGGCTGTATAGGCGTATGATTCCTTGTCCCCATGGATGTACCAGACGTGCCTCGGTCTAAATCCGGAGGATTCGCTGCCGCTAGGTGCGTAAAGTTCCAGGGAGCCCCCGAGCTGTACGGGGATGGGTGTCGGAATGCTCCCCTTGACGTAGAACTGGAAGTCTCCGAGGGCTGTCCCTTCCAAATCGGTTTCGCCGACATCTCCGTCGTAGTGGACGGGGAGGAACATCCCGAGTTCCAAGTAATCTAGGGCTCCATAAGAAATAAATGCTGAAAAGGACGACGAGGCTGCGCTGTTATCTATGTTGACTTTTTTTCCGGCTCCATCGGTGTAGTAGCCTCCCAGGGCGAGCGGTTCGCCGTCGCTGACCGTTTCGAACCCGATAGAGGTGTACAGGATGCCTTGCCCCAGGGTGAACGCCGAGGGAACCCTTAACCCCTCCGCACTCTTGGATATTCCTGTCTGTGCAAACAGGGAAATTGCGGACGAAAATAGGGCCAGGAGCGTTTTTTTCATAAATCACCATAGAAATTAAAAATATTTTTGCCAAACCACTTGTTTTTTTCAGATTATGTGTATATTTCCATTTCGTGGTAAGAGAACGATATTCCAATACGGACCGTCCGGCATGGCACAGGAAGTCCCAAAAGGCCTACAAAGTCAACAACTGGTTGATTCTTTTGCAGGTCGTGGCTGCATTTGCGCTATGCGGGGTGATTTGGTTTGGTGTTGAACGAGTATTGCATTAACACAAAGGAAGGGAAAACTGTATGAGTTTTGCTTATTATTGCGGTCGACGTCCGAAGGGAGATGGCTTTGACGCTGCCGTCCCGTTCCCGAATGAAGAAGAAACCGAAGAAGAAGAGGAAGAAGAAGAAGAACTCGACGAAGAGGTCGACTTTGACCAGCCTTCTTTCAAGAGGGACCAGATCTGGTCTGACTATGCCGAGGATCTGGACTACGACCAGTGATTTTCTGGTCTCGCTTTCTTGATTTGGTAGTCGTAGCCGTTCTGGCTACGCTAGTTGTCGCTTGCTCTCCCCGCCAGGCTGCTTCCCCTATGGGGGAAGTGAATGGTGCGGATTCGGATCCAAGGTCCTTTGCTGAAGAAGCCTTGAGGGAGAAGGTCTCGGATTCGCTTGCGATTCGCCCATCGTGGCAATATTACCAGTATGGCTTGCAGGCCATGGAAAACCAGGAATGGAGTCTTGCCCGGCATTATTTCGAGCAATCGCTTAACCAGCTGGTCGCCGAAAAGCTAGATACCCTTTACATGAATGTCTCCGAAGTCGAGGATTCTCTTTACCGCGCCAAAATGCCGGAGCGGATTTTGAGAGCCATGGACGAGGTGTACCCCAACCTTGGCGAGACAGACAAGAAGGAAGATTCGTACCTCAAGAACGAGGTCGCTATTGAAGGCATTGACGACCTAGACGAAAATGAGGCCGATAGCGCTACGCTGCAGGTCATCGAGAATTTCCTGGATACTGTGGATGTAAGACAGTTTACGCTCCCTATTGAATTTAACGAACGCGTTCAGCAAGAAATCTTCTACATGACAACAAGCGCCCGTGCGTTCACGGAGGGCTCGCTCAACCGCAAGACCGCCTACGATTCCTTGATTAACGCAGCCTTGACCGAAAACGGCTTGCCTAGGGACTTGGTTTACCTGGCTCTTGTGGAATCTGGGTTCAAGGTGAAGGCGTATAGCCGTGCGAAGGCTTCGGGCATGTGGCAGTTTATCCCCGAGACTGGCAAACGTTATGGCCTGGATGTCAATTTTTGGGTGGACATGCGCCGTAACCCTGTGCTTGCGACCGATGCCGCGGCAAAGTACCTCTCCCGGTTGTACGATGAGTTTGGGGACTGGCTCTTGGCGATGGCTGCCTATAACTGTGGCGAAGGCCGTGTGAGGCGCCTGATTGCCGAAATGAAGACGGACACGACCCGCGATACCAGCCAGGCGATTACCTACTGGGATTTGGCCCTCCCCAAGGAAACCATGCGCTATGTGCCCCGCATTTTGGCCGCCATGGTCATTGGGCATTTCCCGGAACATTACGAGATGACCATTACTCCGCAGCACTTGCCGGATTACGATACGGTGACGGTTTTTGATTCCTTCTCGCTGGAGCAGGTGGCCAAGGCAATCAAGGTCCCCGAGGATACGCTGCGCGATTTGAACATGGAACTGGTGATGTGGTGTACGCCACCGGACAAGAGTTCTTACGTGCTTCGCCTGCCGGTGGGCAAACGTCCCGCTTTTGTCGACAACTACGACAAGATGGAAAAGAACAACTTCTCCAGCTGGGCCCACCACAAGGTGCGCCGGGGCGAGAACTTGGGGATGATTGCCCGGAAGTACGGGATTTCGGTTTCCGAAATCAAGCAGGCGAACAACATGAAGAATTCGAGAATCCGCGTGGGGCGGAATCTCTTGATTCCTGTCAAGGTCAAACCGAGGAAGTCTTCGGGCAAGAAACCGGCCAAGGTGAAAATCTACGTGGCAAAACTTGGGGACAACCTCGCTTCTGTCGCCCGTATGTACGGTGTTTCGCAGGAATCGTTGCGTACCTGGAACTCCATGAGTGCAAGCGCGATGATCAAGTCTGGAGATACGTTGTTCGTTTCGAAACCGGACATGAAACCGTCGGTTGTCATCCCGACCAAGGTCCCGCTCAAGAATAAGTATGTGGTTGAATCCGGTGATACTTATGCATCCATTGCCAAACTGTTCAGGATACCTGTGGTATCGTTGCTCTATGCGAATGACGGTTTCTCGAAGCGCCTGCGCGTTGGCGATACTTTGGCAGTCCCGAGCCTTTCCCAGATAAAGAAGAAGGCGAGCAAGGCCGAAAAGAAGCAGAAGGTCTCGGTTGCCCAGACTTCAGCGGTCCAGACCTCCAGTACGGACGGAATGTACACGGTGCAGGCCGGCGACAACTTGTACAGCATTTCCAGACGGTTCTCCACGACGACCGACATGATTCGTCGCCTGAACAACATGGGTACATCCAACGCCATCCATCCGGGGCAGGTCATCCGGGTTCAGGGGGAAGTCAACGATGAGGAGGATTCCGCTCCTGTGAATCCGGGAGAGGTTGTCCATACGGTGAAGAAGGGCGAAGGCCTTTGGGACATTGCTCGCCAGTACAAGGTAACGATAGAGGAAATTGTGCGTTGGAACGGGTTGAACGATACAAAGGTCAAGCCGGGTGAACGTCTTAAAATAGTCAAAAAACAGTAAACTTTCGTAAACAAAGTGGCCGGCGGGTTATTTCGGCCAAGCCAGGAAAAAGGAATTTGGTGTAAATTGTTTTTTTTCTGTACGATTTTACTAAAAAAAAGTGTAGTTTTAGCATTAGATTTATAACAACCATTCTTCTGGAGCTGAAATGATGAAGAAAAAAATATTTGGCATGTGCGCTTTGAGCTTGTTGCTCGCGATGACCGCTTGTGATGATAAAATGGACCCGAATAACCCGCAATCCGTACGTAAGGAACTGACCAAGAGGAAGATTCCTTTTACGCCGAACCAGTTCGTGTCTTATGCTGCAAATGGCGATACGGCCAAGATGACGTTGTTCCTCCAGGCTTCGTTCGAGATTGATGCTGCTGCCGACAATGGCAACAATGCTGTGGCTATCGCTGCGAACAAGGGCAACATCATGTCGCTCAACTACCTTTTCGCTCACGGTGCAAAAGCCGATGTCCGCAACAGCAATGGCGAAGCGGTCATTGACAACGCTGTCATGATGGGCAACAAGGAAGTGGTCTCTATCCTTCTTGAACAGTTGAAGAAAGAAGGTGCTGACCCGGCTGGCCTGAGTAGCGCTGTGCTGATTGCCGCTAAGCGTGGAAATGTCGATGTGCTCGAAATGCTCGCCAACGCGGGTGCTCCGCTCGATGTCCGCGGCCCGGACGGTTACCTGCCGCTCCATTGGACCGTCAAGAGTGGTAACTTCGATGCGATGGTGTTCCTGATTAACAAGGGTGCCGACGTGAACGCCAAGTGCGGCCAGGGCTATTCTGTGCTCGACTGGGCGACCAACGAAGGTTATCCGCGCCTGATCAAGGAACTCAAGAAGCATGGTGCCAAGAATACTCCGAAGTATTTCAAGGATTCCAAGTAATCTTTTGCTTTATTTGCAAAGATAACGTTGCATTTTTTTGACCTCGGCTTTTTTGGCCGAGGTTCTTTTTGTATTTTTCGCACTATGAAATTTCATACCGTCCAAAAACTGTTTCTCTGCTTGTGCCTAAGCAGTATTTTTGCTTTTGCGCAGGAAACCGTAGAACTTGTCCGCCGGCAGATAAAGGCTGTCGAGCTGGAAACTTCCCGCGAAAAATCTCTCCATGATGCCGAAAAGAAGCGTCATGCTGAATTCATCGAGGTGGGCCGCAAGAAGGTTCAGGCGCTCTCCGCCCAGAACAAGGCCCTGCTTGCCGAAATCGATTCGCTCAAGGCCGAAATCAAGAACCTGGATGACGCTCGCCAAAAGACAACTGGGACTATCCACTGGTACGAAAGCCGCAAGCAGAAGTACCAGGAATCCCTGGCCAAGGTCATTGACTCGCTCGCTCCTGCGTTCGAGGCTGACTTCCCGTACAAGAACGAAGAAGTGGTCAAGAGCCTTCACGAGATTGCCGAACAGCTTGCCAAGGGTTTCGTGAATGCCGACGACGCCATTAACCGCACTCTTGAAATCTACTATGACCGTATCCGCCTGGGTTACACGACCGAGGTGTACAAAGGGTTCCTCCAGGTGAATGCCCGCAACGTACCGGGGACGTTCCTGCGCTATGGCGCTGTCGCTTCGGTATTTGTGAGTAACGACGGCAACGACGTGCTGTGGCTACAGAGGACTGCGGACGGCGGTTTTGTCTGGAACAATGTTTCGGAAGACTTCGCTATGAGAACGGCCCTCAAGGACGTGATGAAGGTGGCTGAAGGCAAGACTGCTCCGCGCCTTGTCTCCATTCCGGTCTCCATACCTAAGGAGGGTTTATAATGTCTCGTACCTCGAGCCTCGTACCTCGCGCCTCTATTATCTTAGCAACTCTTCTTTGCCTTGCTCCGCTTTCTTTTGCGCAACAGAAAAACGATATCGACGCGGTCAAGAAGCGTGCCGAACTGAACAGCGCGAAGGCTGACCTCGAAGAAGCCCGCAAGAAGCGCGACATGGCTGTTGCTGCCCGCTGGAAGGACAGGGAAGCCGCCAACCAGGAACGCGAACTGTTCAACGAACGCTACCAGGAAAGCAAGGAAAAGGTGGACGCCCTGATGTCGGAACGCGCCCGCTTGTTCGAAGACGTGCGTGTTGCCCGTGAGGACCTTGCGCAAATCAAGCAGCAGGCCGAGACGGCCCGCTCGGAATACCTCTCCTTGGCTGTGGGGCCCGAACGTTTGGAAACGCTTGCCAAGTTCCAGGAACAGGGCGTGCCCTTCAAACTGCCGGAACGCACCGAAACGATGAACAAGGTCAAGAAGGAAATGGGCCTGTACCGCGATGACCCGCTCCGCATTGCCCGCTCCGTGTTTGCCGTGGCCCAGTCCGAACTCAATTTTACACGTGAAGTCCGCTACGAGAAGGCCGAACTCCTGTTCGGTACGGCTGTTGCCGAAGGCGACCGTATGCGCATTGGTGGCCTTTATGCGATGCAGATGGCGACCGTCACGGATATCAACGGATTCCACCCGTCGGCGTTGATGCTCCCTGTTGCAGGAGAAAAGAACCGCACTTATAGTTGGCAGGAAAATCTCGGTACGGATGTCAAGGGCCAAGTGGCCAAGGCGTTTGCGGCTACTGCGGATTCTGCCTATGTGATGGCTCCTGTGGACGTACTCCTGAGCACAGAACTTTCTTCCGAGATTGCTAGCCACCAGGAAAAGAGCTGGAAAGAAGACTTGGTCCAGTTCTTCAAGGATGGTGGTATCTTGATGTACCCGATTGTCGCGATTCTCGTGCTGGGTGTGTTGATTGTGCTGTGGCGCCTCATTGTGCTTTTGATTTTGAGCTTTGGCGGAATGTCTGCACGTCGTGCCCTCAAGGCGCTTGCGGCCGGTGATGTGGACGAAGCCTGCAAGCAGTCGAAGACGGCGAGAGGTGCTGTGGGCAAAGTGCTCCGTACAGCCCTGCTCAAGAATTATCCGAGTCGAGCCAGCGCCGAAAAGGGCCTTGAGGAGCTCTTCGCGGGCGAAGTCCCGAAGATCGAGAAGGCGCTCTCCTGGATTTCCGTGTTTGCGGCGACCGCTCCGTTGCTTGGTCTTTTGGGTACCGTGATGGGTATGATCGAACTCTTCGACGTGATTACGATGCACGGAACGAGCGACCCGAAGCTTTTGGCTGGCGGTATCTCTGTCGCCTTGGTGACGACGGAAGCGGGCCTTATCGTGGCTATTCCGCTGCAACTGCTGCATACGTTCTTGGTGAACCGTGCCGATGCGCTGCGTGGCCGTATGGAAAAGGCTGGCCTTGCCGTGTTGAACGCCATCTGGATTAAGGAACGCTGATGACCGAATATTCTGTCATCGAGACAGCTTTGGGAACAGTCACTCGCGGTGGCTGGGTCCTCGCCCCGTTATTCCTGTTGGGGTGGTTCGGCTGGTTTATGATGATTGAACGCTATGGCTTTTACTTTATGCTGAAGGGTAGGTCTTCGTCGGCTTTTTGGAAGGATCTCGAAAAGGTGGGCGAGGACGAGGCTGTCAAGCGTTTGAGCAAACGCCGCTTCGGCTATTTCCTTGCCCTTGTCGAGGATATCCGCAAGCACCGCAGCGAAGGGCCTGTCGCCGTGCGTAACGCCATGGATGCGACGCGCCACGATATTTCGCTACGGTTGTCCCGTTCACTCAAGACGATTTCTACATGTGCCGCCATCGCACCGATGCTTGGACTTCTGGGTACGGTTTCGGGTATGGTGCATACTTTCGAGACTATCCAGCTTTTCGGATTTGGAAACCCGGTGCTTTTGGCCGATGGCATTTCCGAGGCTTTGCTGACGACACAGGCGGGATTGCTTGTTGCCTTCCCGCTGATGCTTGCGTACAATTTTTTGATGAACAAGGTGGAAAAGGTCGAGGACCATGCGTGGAGCGAAGCGCTTCGCTTTGAATCCTGGTCATTCGAACCTGCCGAGGTGCCCGAAAGCGGCACTAGGGAGGACCAATGAGTTTTATTCGTAAAAGAAACAGGGATGCTGGCGGGATTGACGTGTCCCCGATGCTGGACATGGTGTTCATCCTGCTCATCTTCTTCGTTGTTACCTCGACGTTTACTCGCGAGACCGGCGTGGACGTAACCAAGCCGAAGGCGAGTTCCGCAAAGGATCTCGCCAAGGAGAGTATCCTGATTGGGATTACCCGTCAGGGGACAATCCATATCAACGAGACGCAGGTGAATCTTTCTACGCTGCAGACTGTCCTTCGCCAGATGACGGCGGAGGCGCCAGACCGCCCCGTGATTATCGTGTCCGACCGTGACGCCCCTTCGGGCCGCGTGGTAGATGTTCTGGACGAATGCAACCTGGCGAAGGTCCGCAAAGTTTCTATTTCGGCGAACAAGGAAGAATAAATGCGCTTTTCTCCCACGGATTTCTTGGCTAGGTACTTCCGCTACCCGATTGCGGTGGTCCTTTCCTTCGTGGTCAGCGGGGTGTTCTTCTTGGCCATTCCCGTTATTAACGCATTGTTCTTCGACAAGGGCGTCAAGACGGAAAAGCCGCTTGAGGTGTTGACCGAGGTCGAGGTCTTGGTGAACGAGAAGAAGCCCGAAGTCAAGCAGAAGATTATACGTACGGTTGTGAACCCGAACCCGTTCCGCATTTCGAGCCATCCGGGGCTGAGCCGCAGCCAGAATTTCCAGATGGACCTTTCTTTGGCGCGTGGCAATGCCGGCGATGGCGCCGTTGTGGACGCAGGCTCCATGGAAAACGTGGTGTACGAGGCGGGCGAGGTGGACGAACAGGCCCAGGTGCTTCGCGAAATCCAGCCCAAGTTCCCCGAGAAGGCAAAGAAGATGGGCGTGTCCGGCTACGTGAAGGTGCTCTTGGTTATCGACGTGTATGGCGATGTCGTGCAGACCCAGGTGATGACGTTGGATCCGCCGGGTTACGGTTTCGAAATCGAAGCGTTGAAGGCGGTTCGCCAGTGGAAGTTCAGTCCCGCTCAGCTTGGCGGATATCCCGTGGCGCAGAAGGCCACAAAGGAGTTCCGCTTTGTCAAATAGATTAGACGAAAGAACGGCACTGCGTGCCTACAGACGAAAGACGAAAGAGTTTTCTCTCGACTCTCGTCTCCTCATAGGGGATAACTCTACTAAGGTGTTGAAGCACCAAGTATCGTTTATCTCGTCACTCATCATACTCGTCCTTGCCGTTTTCTCGCATGCTGCTGACGATTACTTCTTCCGTGCGAACGAACTTTACGACCAAGGTAAGTACAAGGAGAGCGTTCCCCTTTACAGGGCAGCGATTGACGAGGGTCGCTACGAACCCTTCGCCTGGTTCAACTTGGGCAACGCCCTGGTACAACTGGGTCGCAAGGAAGTGGCGTTGGTCGCGTACAAGCGTACGGTTGAACTGCTGCCGAAGTTTGTGAAGGCTTGGCTTTTGATGGGCGACATTTACTACTTGGCCGGTGATCCGGGCGAGGCGATTGCCGCCTATAAACGTGCGCTGGAACTGGGCGAGGAAAACGACCACGTTCATTTTGCGCTGGGCGAGTGCTACATGAAGGGTCGCGACTGGACTCTTGCCCAGAAGCATTTCGAAAGCGCCTTGCGTTTGAATCCGGACCGCATGGATGCTTGGTACGGGCTTGCTGATGTCTACGAAAAACTGGGTGACTACGAGTATGCGATAAAAACCTTGCGCAACGCCCTGCAGATGACAGCCACCGCCGGCGCCGACGTGCATTATACTATGGCGTATTACTATCGCAGCATGGATTCGACGCGGCAGTCCCTCAACGAGATGGAAAACGGTATTTTGATGGACCCGGAAAACGTGTCTGCACGCAGGTACCTGGCCCAGATGTACTTGAAAGAAGGTTCCCCCTGGATGGCCATCTTTACCTTGGAAGAAGGCTTGCGCCATAAGAAGGGGCTTGGAGACCTGAATGTTGACCTTGGACAGATTTATTTCTCGCAAAAGCGCTATGATGAGGCCTTGGATTGTTATATGAAGGCTTGGCTTGCCGGAAATTCCCAGGGACGTATCGGTGCCGAAAATGTCGGCCACGTGTTTTCCAATGCCGGGGATGAAGAAAAGGCCGAGGCCATATACAAGCGTATCCGCGAAAAACGCTAGACTCTAGCATTGTAACCAAGAAAGTCGGTAGATACCCCCGAAAATTTTTCTTAACGTGGCCTTTTTATGGCTTTTGTTATGGATTATGGGGCAAACTTAATATATATTGATAAAACGAATCACAAATACAACATCGGTGTTATTATTGGGTGGTAAGTATGAATCTTAAAAAATGGTTTTTGTTGGCGACTATGGCCTTTGCCTTGGCCGCATGCGGTGATGATAGCTCTACAGGTAGTAGTGGCGGTTCCAGTGGAAACGATCCCGAAAATCCGGATTCCAGCGGGAGTGGGGATCCGAGTAATCCGAACTCGTCGGATATTGACTGGGTTCTTCCCAATGACCCCTCCACCTTGTGGGAAGGTGCTGGTACGGCCGAGAGTCCGTATGAGTTGAAGAACGAGGAAAATCTGTTGACTCTGATGGACGAGGTCAACAACAAGGCCGTGAATTTTAACGGAATTGTCTTTAAACTGACGGATAATATTACGCTTTCCAAAAAGTGGACTCCCATTGGATGCGTCAAGGGCCAGAGCAACCGTACGTTCGGTGGTACGTTTGATGGTGGCGACCATACTATCAAGGGCCTCTCCATAGACGATACGGTATCCTTCTCGGGATTGTTCGGCTATGTCAAGGATGCGGTCATCAAAAATGTCAAGCTGGAAGGTGTTTCCATCAAGGCGGGTTCCTATGTGGGTATGCTGTTCGGCAAGGCGGAAAATTCGGAAATCAAGGATGTTTCTGCTTCGGGTAGCTTGACGGGTAACGACTTTGTTGGCGGTCTTGGCGGTAGCATCAGTGGCGGCAGCACCGTTGAGAATGTAACTGTGGCTGGTTCGGTTAATGGAAACGGTACGGTTGGTGGCGTTATCGCGACGGCCATTTCTTCGACAGTCAAGAGTGCAGTCAATACGGCTGCGGTGGCCGGTAAGACGACTGTGTCGGGTATCGTTTCTACTTTGTCGATGAACGGTGTTGTAGAATTGTGCGTGAACAAGGGTAATGTTGCTGGCGCTACGGATGTGGCTGGTGTGGTGGCCAAGGCTTCTCAGGTAGAAGTGAAGCAATCCGGTAACGAGGCTGCCGTGACCGGCGAGGATAATGCTACAAGTAATGTGGGTGGCGTTGTCGCCGTTGCTTCGAACTCCGCCGTATTGAACCAGGTCTATAACACGGGAGCCATCACTGCGAAGAATGTTCTTAGCGTTGGTGGCATCGCTGGAAAGTTCGTGACCGAAGCCTCCATGACGAGCGCATTTAACCAAGGGCTGATTACCGCAGAAGGAAGCACCAATGCCGGTGGCCTCATCGGTAAGGCAGAAACATGCAAGGTGACTGGCGCCTATAATGCGGGGGTCGTCCCGGCTATTGCCAATGCTGGCTCTATTGCGGGGGCTCACTTGTCTACCTCAGAAATGGTATCGGTCTACTACGATGCCGGAACCAAGGTTGCTCCTACGGAATTGGGCGAGGCATCCGAGGCCATGAAGACGGCTGAATTCCTGGCTGCGCTCAATGCGGTCGAGAATGCATGGACCATGGCTGGCGATAAGTATGCCGGCTTCCCGTTCTTCACTTGGATTAAATAGCCTTCGAAAGATAGTCGAAATCGTTTAATCGCGCCCCATCCCTGGGGCGCGAATTTTCTAGAATTGGGATTATGGCTAAAAAGAAAAAAGTTTGGAAATCTCCTGCCAATGATGGCGCCTTCCGAGGGAAGGAAGACAAAATCCGCCAGATGCTCTGCGACATCGTGAACGGCCGTAGCCGGCTGTTGGGGCGCCCTGCGGATTTGTTCGATTCGATTGCCGCCGCGATTGACGATATTGAAAGATTCGGCGAGAACCCGAAACTCCAACTGGAACTCCTGGCGTGGACGCTCCGCTGCGATTTTATTTGCTCGCGCATTGACGACGGCGAGCCTGAACTTTGGGATGGACTCTTTTACGATGCGGGCACGTTCTTTGTTGAACTGGCCAAACAGTACGAAGACAAGAAATATGTGTCCGACCTTGTGCACGACTTGGCTGTCCGCCATGTGGGCGAGGAGGGGCGCTCTTACGTATTCCTCTCTGTTTCCGAAATTCTCCCGCCCGAATCCATCAAAGCTTTGCTGGACGAGTTGATGAATACCGTTGAAACTAACGACCTGCCCAATCGCGACGACGTGCTGGATGCGATTTCCGACATGGCCGACGATATCGGTGATGCTGCCGAGTTCGCGAAGGCCGCTTTGATGCGCGACCCCGAAAAGAGCAACGCTACAATAATCGACATCGCCAACTCCTATTTCGTTGCAGGTGATATCGAAATGGCCAAGCAGTGGCTGCGCGATGTGGAAAACCCTGGCGCCGAAGACGAGGAAGCCTGTTTGGATTTGCAGGCCGGCATTGCCGACCGTGAAGGCCGAAAGTCCGATTGCGCAAAGATTGCCGAGAGCCTGTACGAGAAATACCCGAAGGTGATAAACCTTGCAAGGCTTTGCCAGGTCGTGGATTCTACCCGTGCACGGAAGTTGCTGGAAGATCATGTCCGCTACCGTAATGGCGGCACGGCGAACATCGAGTTCATGCAGTTGTTGCAGAGCATGAAGGCCTACGACTTGCTGGAAGGCTATGTGACGACATTTGAAAAGGAATTGCCCGGCATGGATGCCGATACCTTGAGAGGTATGGCCGACGAACTGGAAAAGGACAGCCAAGCGGAATTGGCCGAACATATCCGCAAGTGGATTGTCGACGAACCCGAAGAGGCCCAGGCCTTTGACGATGCGGATTGATTAGAACAGGGCGAAAAATGATTCCGAAAAAAATTCATTATATCTGGCTTTCCGATGATCCGCTTCCGACTCTTCCGCGGATGTGTATCGAAAGCTGGAAACGCCATTGCCCGGATTATGAGATTGTCCATTGGGACATGAAAAAATGCCAGAAGGTTATCGACGAAGTTCCCTTTGTTCGCGAAGCGGTCGAACTTTCCAAGTGGGCTTTTGCCAGTGATTACATCCGTTTGTATGCGGTCTATAGCGAGGGCGGTGTTTACCTGGATAGTGACGTGTACTTGTACCAGAGTTTCGATCCGTTCCTGGACAACAAATACTTCACCAATATTGAATTTACGACTCATTTCAAGAAAAACAAGTCTTGGGACTTGCTCAACGACGACGGAACCAAAAAAGACCCGAATCAAATTGTTATTCCTGGGCTCGCCTTGCAGGCCGCTATTTTTGGCGGTGTGGCTGGGCATCCGTTCTTGAAAAAGTGCATGGAATATTACGAAGGGCAAAAATTCGTTTTGCCCGACGGGAGCCTGAATATCCAGAATATTTCTCCTTGTGTTTATGCCCATCTGGCACAGGAATACGGATTTCTCTATAAGGACAAAATGCAGGAACTTTCGAACGGAATGAAAATTTACCCGAGCGATATTTTCTTGCCCAGCTGCAATCCGTCCAAGACGAAACCGTTTGCTATCCATGTGACAAAGGGGAGTTGGCGCCCGTTCCTTCAAAAATTGACTCGTTTTTTAAAGCGCCTGCCCCGGCGTTCTGTCGAAGACCAACTACTAGATTACGAAAAGAAACCTGCCGTTACTTTATAGGAACCTTATATGCCCTCAGTCAAGTACCTTTTTGTTCTGACCAGTTCCCCGAAGGATTTCTTTTGCGAGCAGACGCTTGTGGCGATTGCGTCACTGCGAGTGCATAATCCGGGTGCCTTCGTGACGCTTTTGACCGACGACAAGACGGCGGAGACTCTCACGGGGCCGCGTGCCGTGCTCAAGGATGCGGTCGATGAACTCAAGGTGTTGACGCTTGATGAAAAGTTCACACCGATGCTGCGCTCCCGTTATCTCAAGACGGTCATGCGCAATGTGGTCGATGGCGACATTCTCTATATGGATTCCGATATCGCGATTGTGGGTGACCTCTCGATTCCCGAAGAATGGAAGGGCGGCATCTATGCGGTGCTCGATTTCCACACGAACCTTTCGAAGGCGATTAACCGCAAGAAGGTTTTGAACAACGCGAAGATGATGGGCTTTTCGCCTATTCTGAACGACGAAATTTTCAACGGGGGCGTGATGTATGCCGCGGACACTCCCGAAGCCCGCAAGTTCTTTGAAACATGGCACGAACTTTGGCTCTATTGCGTGTCGAAGAATTTCCCTTACGACATGGCTAGCCTTGCTGAGACGAACTTCAAGTTTGGCTATATCACCAAGAAGATGCCCGGTGGCTGGAATTGCCAGCTGGCTTACGGTAACCGCTTTTTGCCGACGGCGAAGGTGCTGCACTTCTTCGGCTCGCGCATTGTCGACACCTGCGGCCGCAAGGTCCCGGAAAGCATGAACCTCTTCTTGCCGAAAATTCTGCGCAAGGATTTCTACACGAACCTGAAAAATATTCCGGTGACGGTGAATGCAGATAAGTCGATTCACATCAACGAATACTACGACGATGTGATTGCGCATGCCAAGGAAGCTTTCGAGTTCCAGACGCGCAAGGTGGGTGCAGCCGGCGCCTACATTATCCGCAGCTATGCCTTTGCCAAGTCGCTTGCGTGGTTGTACAAGAAGATGCCCTTCCTCGTGAAACCCTTGGAAATTATCGGGAAAATTTTTTAACTAGGGGTGACTTGCCATGGAAAACGTTCGCATACCCGTAATCCTTTCGAGCGACAATAACCAAGTCAATGCTATGGCGGTCGTGATGACTTCTGCCATTGAAACGGCGGCAGAGGGGACGTTCTACGATTTTTACTGTTTCCTTTCGGACAACGTGACTCCTGAAAATCGGGACCGCCTCAAGGCATGCGAAAATATTGCCAAGGGAACGTGTTCGGTAACGCTTGTCGACATGGCTGTGCATTTCAAGGATATGGGAATTCGCTATAACGGCAAGGTTGGAATGGTCCATTCGGTGACGACTCCGGCGCTGTACCGTTTGAAGGCTCCGTCGGTATTATCGCAACTGGACAAGGTTCTGTATCTTGATACCGATACGATGGTGCGCAAGGATCTTCGCGATTTGTTCGCGACGCCGATGGATGGCTGCTATATCGCGGGTGTGCCCGTGGTGTGGGCCCAGGCCAAGAAGCATGACCGCAATCGTTGGTTGCGACAGAGCGGAATTCCCGGAATGGACGAGTATGTGAATAGCGGTGTCCTTTTGATGAACCTAAAGGCAATGCGCGAAGACGATATCGAAAGCAAGTGCCTTGCCCTTGTGGGGAAAAAGGAATTTGCACCACTCGATCCGGCCGACCAGTTAATTTTGAATTATGTGTGCTATGGAAAAATCGGCTTTGTGCCTTGTCGTTACAATGTAACGATGAGCAACATGAAAGAAGCCGACAAGGTGAAGGTCTTTTATTCGGCCAAGGAGGCGCGGGAAGCTTTTGACGACCCGGCAATTATCCATTGGACGGGTGCGGGCAAACCTTGGAAATACTACGATGTTCTCCTAGCGCACGAATGGTGGCGGCGTTATGTCCAGTCTCCGTTCAAGGACGTTGCCTTGAATCGGGTGGCGAAGCCGGGGACACTCGGCCGCTGGTGGGGCCTTTTCAGGAAAGCCCTGAAATTCTAATGGGTTAGAACTTCCGCTTGTAAAAGAGGTACTGGGCTCCCAGTATCAGCAGCGTTGCTACGTAGATGGCAATCTTGTGCCACATTTCCAGCTGGACACCGTCAATGTTGACGAAAATGTAGAGCCCGATAAGAGCCAGAATCCAGACGAATTCTACCCAAAGCTTGCGAGAGTAGGGCTGCATCTTGCGCCTGAACAGGTAGACGTTGTAGCAGATGGCAGACGCTAGACCATAAATGAACATGGAAAGCGCTGCACCGACCAGCTCGAACGGCGGAATCAGCAGGAAGCCGAACAGTAGCGAAAGCGCAAGGGCGAGCAGGCTTACCTTGAGATTGACAATGCTCTTCCCGATGCCGTCTATAATCGTATTGACCATGCCAAAGAACGTCGCGATGAGCTGGAAGAAGAGCAAAATTCCCAGAGCCTTGGGCTGCATGACATAGCTCTTGCCGGCAATCGACATGATTTCGGCGGGGAACAGCACGATGAAGAATCCGATGACTATCTGGATCATGGTGGCCATCGAAACGCAGTAGGAATAGACGGGCTTGACGTCTGTCTTGAGGCGTTCCTCGGTCATTTCGGAGACGACAGGAATCAGGATGGGGTTGAACCCGTTTCGGATGGTCTGTAGTCCGTTTGCCAAGGTGGTCATCAGGGCGTAAACCCCGGCGGCTTCGGCTCCCAGGAAGAACAGCACCATCCACAAGGTGGAACGCATCAGCAGGTTCCCAGTCAGAACGTTGAACCCGATGGGCACTGAATAAAGAACCAGTTTTTTTTCAATCCGTTTCGTGGGGATGAGCGGCATATCCTTGAACTGCGAACGAATGACCAGCGAATGCATGATGAACCCGCCAATTTGCCCGAGTAGAAGGCCAAAGGGGAGTGCATGCGGGATTCCGCAGAGGTGCAGGATAATCGAGGCTCCGGGAGAAAGGACCGCAACGAGAAAATCGTTGATGAGAATGGCGTACCAGGGCTTTCGATTGCCTTCGGAAGAATTGCTCAGGACGAAGGTTCCGGAATAGAAAACGAGCGAAAGGGCGTAATAGGGGAGCTCGTCCGAAACGAAATCCGTGAACGAGGCTCCAAATATGGCGAACGTTATAATCAGGGATATGGTGATGGTTACCCAGAACGATTCCATGATGCCTTGGTAATGTGGCCGGTTATGGAGTTTGTTCTGGGGGAGGTACCAATGCAGGCCCCTGTCCAGGCCGATTGTCGATGCACGTGAAATTGTCAGCAGCAAAGCCTGCGTCGAAACGAATATACCAAATTCCGTTGCTCCGAAAATACGCGCCAATAAAACGGTCAGGAGGGGGCCGCATATCTTAAGTGCTGTCCCCAAGATATTGAAAAGGGCGCCTTTCTTCAGGAATTTGCTGTCTGTTTCCAGATTGTTCATGGCCTAAAAATAGAAAATAATGTACGCCGGCTAATTGCCTTTCCCTTTGGGGGGCATGAGCTTGTTTTTGTATATGATGTATTTCCATGCTTCAGAAACGGCGCGCATGGTCTTTGTCTTTGCCTCTATTTTTTCTGCCGGGATATCGATTGGGGCGGCTTGCGTAAAGCCGTTGACCAACTGTGTCGTGTCCCAGGTGGGGTCCAGATAAGATTTCAGTGCGACGGCCTGGTTTTCACCCTGTATCGGGGAAAGATAATATGTCATGGAATCTTCCCACATGCCCATGTCTCCGTATTCAAAGGAGAATACAGGGGGGAAGGCCCGGCTGGCGATGCTGTCCCTGTTGCTGAGCAAGTCGATTCCCATGAAGCTGTTTGAAACGTCCAGGTTGAGATATCCGAGAATCGAGGGGGCGATGCAGCTTTGTGAAACTTGATGGGACACGATTTGCGGGTCGATGTTGGGTCCGTTAAAGATGAGTGAAACCCATGAACGCCCGTCGTTAATTTTTCCCAGTTTTTCGGCAAGCTGGACCTGTTGCCCCGTCGGGAAGGAATGGTCTCCCGTTAATACGAACAAGGTGTTGTTTGCTCTTGGCCCATTTTCGACGGCATCCAATATAATCCCAAGAGAACTGTCCATATAGGCGATGGCGCGCATGTAGGCTTCAGCGGGATCGTCCGGCGTGGGCCCCATGTCTTTGGGAAGGTTGTTGAAAGGAACGTGCATGCTGCGGCTCATCCAGTGGTAGAACAACGGCTTCCCTTCGGGACGGTTCTTGTAGTGGTCCAGGAACCGGTTGGCCAGTGCGACATCGTTGCTGTTGTCGATGTATTCGACATAATCGAACCATTGGTTGAACCAGACAATTTCGTTGGCAAAGCGGGGGTCTGTTCCCATTAGCACTTCTGTATGGTAACCGGCTTCCCTAAGAATTTCGGGCAGTGCTCTCATTCTGGTGTTGGGATAATTGTTCAGGAATACCACATAGGGGTGGCTCAGTACGCCCTCCATGATTCCGAGAAGTCCTTCGATAGAGGGGGCGCCTACGCTGTGGGTGTTCGGAAAGTAGAGCCCGTTTTGCGCTAGCTTGCAAAGATGGGGGAGCGCTTTACATCCGGATCCGATGCGCATGTCGCTAGTCCACCCGCGGAGCGTTTCAATTGTGAAAACAATAATATCGGGCTTTTCGTCGAAAGGTTTGTTCTTGAAGGTTTCGATGGATTCCGTTTCGTTTTCCGCTTTTTTCCAGAACGGATATTCGACATCCGGATTCCCCCCCAACGCGATGATTCCCTCCCGGTAGTTGTCGGGAGCATGCCTTGCGTCAAGTGTGTTGATGAATTCGCTGATGAATGTGTAAACGACGGGCTTGATGCGAACTTGCCTGCGCGGCAGCGGATGGAACCACCAGAACGAGGTGCAGCCGACGATGGCCAAAAGGAACGATATGCCAAAGATGACAAAAGTATTCTTTTTCAGGGGCTTTTGTGTGATCTGTTGAAAATCGGCCTTTCGGGTAACGGCGATAAGGCATGCACTAGATGCAATGACGAGCAGTGTCGTCAAGATGAAGTGGAATGCGTCCCCGGAAAAGACATCTAACGCAATGGACGTGTCGGTGAATGCTGTGGCATAGACGCTTATAAACGATGGCGTGAACTTTTGGAACATCCATCGCTGGACTTCGTCATCGATGCCTGCCGTGAGAATGTAAATGGAGCCAACGACAGCAATGATGACTTTTAAAACAGAAAGTCCTTTGCCCCGGACCCAGAACGACGCAAGTATAAAGCAGGTGGTAAGCGCCATGACAACACCTGCTTCGACATAGATGGAGTGCCATAGAAACTTATGGATGTTTTCTACGACAGGGCCACCGAACGGATTCTTGAAGAGGTAAAGCGAACAAAGAAGAGCTATTCGTCCGAGTATTAAAATAAGTGAAACTGCAATCCAATAAAGAGGGGTGCACAAAAATTTTTTTGTCATAGCTTGGAGGAAACCTTTACTTTTGAGGCACGAGTTTGTTCCTGTATATGATGTATTTCCAGGAATTTGATATGGCTCGCATTGTGGCTGTTGTCTTAAGAAGAGCGTCCCGGTTTATTTCGGTTGGCTTTTCGTGAACATAGCCTTCAACGGGCCTTGTCGTGTCCCAAGTCGGTTTATGGTCTTTTGTTAGTACGATTGCCGGATCTTTGCCTTCGACATTCGGGAGAAGGAACGTGAGGGAATCGTTACGGAGTCCCATGTCTCCTGAACGGAAGGAATAGACGGGTGGAAGTTCCATGGTGCAGGTTGAATCCTTGCATTGAAGCAGATTCGTCCCCATAAAGTGGTTCGATACGTCCAGGTCAAGATAACCGATGATGGACGGTGCAATATCTCCCTGCGAAACGGGGCGCGTGTCGATGTGGGGGTCTATGCCGGGTCCAGCAAATAGGAGCGAAACCCAGGTGAACGCATCCGATGCCTGGCCGACCCTTTCGACTGTAGGCATTTGTTCGCTGTTCGGCAGGGAGTGGTCTCCGGTCAAGATGAACAAGGTGTTGTTTGCCCTGGGGCCTTTGGCGACTTCGTCCATGATGATGCCGAGAGAACTGTCCATATAGGCAATGGCTCGCAGGTAAGCTTCGTCTAGGTCTTCGGGCTTTGGACCCATGTCTTCGGGCAGATCAAAGGGAATGTGCATGCTGCAACTCATCCAATGATAGAACAGGGGCTTGTCTTTTGGACGGGTGTTGTAGTGCTCGATAAAACGGTGCGCCATGGCGACATCGCTGTGATTCTCGGGCTTGTATTCCACATAGTCAAACCACTGCTGGAACCATACCATCCCATTGTCAAAATAGGGGTCCGATCCGATAAGGACTTCGGTGTGGTAGCCCGCATCCCTAAGAATCTCGGAAATCGAACGCATCCGTGTGTTGGGATAGCTGTTCAGGAGAACATGGTGGGGCAGGCTTAGAACGCCTTCCATGATTCCGAGCAATCCTTCGATAGAAGGTGAACCGACACTGTAGGCGTAGGGGAAATACAGACTGTTCTTTACCAATTTGCAGAAATTGGGAGCGCGTTTGCAGTTTTCTTCGACGCGCATGTCGTTTGTCCAGCCGCGCAAGCTTTCGATAGTAAACAGGATGATGTCCGGTTTTTCGTCGATGTTTTTTTCCTGGAATGTTTTTAGCGAGGCCGCTTCGTCCTTGGCTTCTTTCCAGAAGGGATATTCCTGGTCGGGATTTCCGCGGAGGGCCACGATGCCTTCGCGATAGTCGGCAGGAGGGTTCCTTGTCTTGAGGATTTCAAGGAAATTGTCTGTAAAACTGTAGATGACGGGCTTGATGCGTACCTGCCTGCGCGATACGGGGTTGTACCACCAGAAGGATGTACAGCCGGCCACGGCAAGAATGAACATGATTCCCAAAAGGATGCAGTTCTTCTTGAAGGGGCGCTTCCAGCATTGGGAAAGGTCCATCTTGTATGTGTAAATCGCGATGCCTACGGTAAAGGCGACGACAATCCCTACCGTGAGTATGAAATGGAACGCGTCTCCCCAGAAAATATTTGAAGCGAGTTCGGTGTCCGTAAAGGCGAGAATGTACGTGTTGATAAATGAGAGCGAAAGCTTCTGGCTCATCCAGCGCATGATTTCGTCGTCGGTGCCGCTGAGGGTTAAGTAAATGGCAGCAATTACAACCGAGATCACCTTTAAGATTTTTATTCCCTTGCCATGGACAAATCGCGAGATGACGTAAAAGAGAAATGCGATGGACATGCAGACGCCCGCTTCCACATAGAGCGTGTGCCAGATGAACTTGTCGATTCGGTCAACGAACACTCCACCAAATGGAGTCTTTAAAAAATATAAGGAGCAAAGAAGACTGAATCTCCCAAGAGTGAGTAGCAGTGCAAAGAAAAGCCAGTAGAAACGATGCATGGAATTGATCTCTTTTCGGTTATTGCAAAAATAGAAATTTTTATTGTTTAATTCAATTTCTTTTTTTTTTGAATCTATTTAAGAAATTCCTTTTTTTAAAAAAAGTTATATTATGCTTATGAAAAATGATGCAATGAATCGGTTGCTTGAATCGTGCCGCATTTTAGCCAAAAAAAATAATTGGTCTTTACTCAGATCGAAAAATCCCTTTGTGTGGATTGTCGTTGTTGCCCTTGTGCTCCAGATATTGATGCTGGTGCTCTTTTATAGCCTGCCTGATCCGCTGGGCCTTTCGCTCACCGAAATGTTCGAAGGGAAGATTATCTGGCAGGTGTTCATGGCCTTCGGAGCCATTCTCGTGATGGGGGCGCTGTTCGCCTTTGCCCGCGCTCCCCGTGCCCTAGCCATCTTTTACGCGTTCTACTTTTTTGTCGCCGTCGTGGATTACGACCTATTCCGCTTTTCTCATCAGCGCCTTTCGTACTCGTTCCTTCGCACGTATTTCCACATTTCGAACATTACCGATGCAACGACGGTTTCCACGTTGGGTGGTGACCTTTTGGGGACTGTGCTGTGGATTGTTCTCGTGCTTGTTGGCTTTGCGGGTGCCGCCGCTTTCGTGACCGTCTATACGATACGCCTTCGCAGGATGCGTGCCGCACTCGGGGGTGCCCAGGTGGAGCCCTGCAAACATTCAAAAAAGCTTCCGGTGACGATGCTCGTCGTCGGCCTTGCTCTTTCCGTGACGCCCTTGGTGCTTTTCTTGACAGGAGCGAGGGGCTGGATCGAGGTCCCGCTGGTCCATTTCAAGATTGAAAAACGCTTTACGCTCGGGAAGCATACGCTCACGGCTCCGGTTCTCCATATTGCTGCGGTGGAAACATTCGAGTTCATCCACGACAATACAAAGATTACGGACGACCTAATCGACGACCTGAATTCCTTCTTGCCTGCCGATTTTGTAGCTAGTCGCCCTGACTTGGCCGCATACCCGACATACCGTGGTGCGCCTACGCACGAGTACAAGGCGAAAAAGCGCTACAATATCGTGTTTATTATGGGGGAGTCTTTCAAGGGGCGTTTCTTCAATAAGATGCTCGAAGGCGATACCGCTCTTGCTCCGAACATTTGGAAACTGGCTAGCGGCGGCTACTTTGCCAAGGATTCCTCAGGCAACTCGCTTGGTGGCGGGCTTTGGTTCAAGAATGCGTTTAGTGGCGGATACCCGACGGTGCGCGGAACCATGGCGACTTACATGGGTTTCCCCTCGCACCCGAACCGCGACGTGCCCAGCTTCTATGCGGCCAACAAGTTCAAGGGCTTCCCGGAATTCCTGACGGACTATCACAGGTCCTACATGACGGTCTCGAATCCGATTTTCGACCATACGCTGCCTTTCGTGGAAAAGTTCTTTGGCAAGAACTGGTATTTGCCCGAAGAGGAACGGATTGAAGGCTCTGCGGACAGTCTCGGTGTGAATGCGGCCATCAAGGCGCTTGCCGAGAAGTCGGTGGACGGCCCGTGGCTGCTTTCGTTCAATACGATTGCTTCGCACATCCCGTTCTATAACTATCCGCTGCAATTTGCCGAACAGCCCGACGATGCCGTGGTGCGTTACCGCAATGCCGTCCGCTATACCGATACGCAACTGGGACGCTTTTTCGATGAACTGTCCAAGCGCCCCGATTTCGAGAATACGGTCGTGTTTATCCTGGGCGACCACGATACCCCCGTGGATTCCATTGACTACAAGGTGCCGCAGCCACTCGGTGTTTCCACGACGCAAATCTTTATCGGCCTGTTCTCGCCGGATACCGCCCTGTTCAATGGCCTTACGGTCCGCGAAGATGTCGCATCGCAGCTGGACTTGGGCCCCACCGTGTTCGACTTGGCTGGAGTCCGCGAGCCCAACCATTTCTGGGGTTACGACTTGCTTGTCGAGGAACGCCCCGCCGATCAGCCGTCGGTATTCTTTTCGCAGAACGCCTATTATCTCGGGTTCCGTGACCACGTGCTGGTGGGTGGTCTCGAAAACGAGGTAGTCTATCGCGGCATAGATGGAGTCTTTGAACAGGTGCAGGATAGCGTCTCGCTTGGCTGGAAAAAGAAGGCCGTGGGGACTGCCAAAGTCTTGCGCTCCGTTCTCCGCAACGACATCATGATGCCGTAAATCCTCTTGTCTTCGATAATTGACCGAATATCGTGAACTTGCCGTTGCTACGATGCAAGTTGTTCCACTTTTTTTTATATTGCTAGTATGACGAATAAGAAATCTCTGATTGAACGATTCTCGAATTGGTATATCCCCTTAATTTGTAAACACCAGTACAAGGCTCTTGCCTTTTATTTGGTCTTGGCCGTGCTTTTCGCTATTCCCATTCTGTTCAAGCCCGGTCTTAAACTCGATGCCGATCTTTCACATCTTTTGCCCGAAGGCACTCCGAGCGTAAAGGCGCTTGAGGAATCTTACCAGCGTTTTGGTTCTACGGACAAGTTTATGATTGCCATCCAGAGCGAAGATATGGATCTGGTGGTGGCTTTGCAGGATTCCGTTACCGAGTACATTCACAAGAATTGGCAGGGCGATTTCGTCTCGACCCAGGTAGATAACGAGAACCAATTTTTCAAGGACAATGCGCTCCTTTACTTGCCGGTAAAGCATCTTGAAAACATCCGTGACAACCTGGAAGATTTGCAACTCGAAATTGGCCGCAAGAATGGCCCGCTGGTTGTTGATCTCCTGGGCGAATCTTCAACGGATTCGGCCAGTGCCACGACTCCGAAAAAGGAACGTGTGTGGTTTGACGAAAACCTGCCGCAAGAACTCGGCCTCCCTGACGAAGCGGTGAGCGCCTTTGACGCATTCTTCAAGAAGGGCAATTCGGATTCGTCGTTGATGACGCAAGATGAAGCGAAAAATCTCAGTGACGACGATGAATGGAACCCGAAATCGACTATCCCGTCGGCGCTCAAGAACCGGCTTATTGGTTCTCCGCGCCCCGATAGTACCGGGAAGATTCTCTTTAACGGTGTTGTGAATGCAAAGCTTATCAAGCCCTCGACGGACTATGAATTTGTAACTCACATTTTGGCCCGCACTGATTCCTTGCTTGCTTATTTCAGCAGCAAGAAATATCCGGTTCCTACTCGTTTTACGGTCGAAGGTACTTACGAGGGCCTCAAGGAAGTGGACGAGGTGGCTAACGATTCTGTGTTCTCGTTTGCGATAAGCCTTGTTCTTATTATCTTCCTCACGATATTCTTCTTTAGGAGTGTCAAGGGCCCCATCCTGGTGGTGTCCTCTGTGCTTTACGCCTGCCTCCCGACGCTTGCGTTTACGGCTCTTTTCTATGGTAAGTTGAATCCGTTTACGGTGTTTGTCGCCTCCATCATCTTGGGTATTGGCATTGACTACTCGATTCACATTTTGGGCACGTCGCAGAAGTTGATGCACAAGTACGCAACGCTCGAAGAAGTCTTGGAAGCGGCCCAGCGCAAGATGCTCAAGCCGTTCATCCTCGCAAGCTTTACAACGATTGCCGCATTCCTCACGCTGCTTGCGGCGCATTTCCGCGGTTTTTACGAGTTCGGCGTGGTTGCCTCGATGGGTGTGCTTTTCAGCATGTTGACCTCGGTCCTGTTCCTCCCGGTGCTAGTCAAGTGCATGGGCGGTATCCCGAAGGCTCCAGATAATACACTGTTGCCCAGGTCCTGGGACGAGGCGAAGATTCTCCGGTTCTTCAAGTACGTGGCCTTCGCAGGTTTTGCGCTGGGCGCCGTCTCGCTGTGGTTCGCACAGGACGTGGACTTCGAGCATAATCTGCGCAACCTGCGCCGCGTTTCGACCAACACGAAGGTGGCCTCCAACAAGATTTCGACAAAGGTGACTCGCGCGACGGGTAAGGCCGTGACATCGACTCCGGCTGCCGTGATGGGCTCCAAGCCTGAACAGCTCGACAAGCTTTACGACACCCTGATGGTGCGCCTGCACGTGGAGCATGATTCCACTCTCGGGAGTTTCCTTACGCTCAAGAGTTTCGTGCCGCCGCAGGATTCCCAGAAGCAGCGCCTCGAAGTGATTGAAGAAATTCGCGACCTCGCCGAAGCCCGCGTATTTGACCGCGCCGAAGGTGATGATTCCGTGAACGTGGCGAACTTGCGCAAACTCTCCGCAGTCGAGAATACGTTCACTGCCGAAGATGTTCCGAGCTGGACGCTGGATTTGCTCCGTGAAAAAGACGGCAGCTACGGCAAGATTGGCTTTATCTATGGCGACTTCCCGAGTTGGGATGCTCATGCGTTGCACCGCTTCCAGGAACGCTATGGTCACTGGAATTTTGATGGCGAGGAACTTCGCACGTTCTCGTCGCAGTTCATTCTCTCCGACGTGATTGATTCCGTGAAAAAGGATAGTTTCAGGCTTGCGCTCGTGATTATCCTCGTGATTTTCGGAACGCTCGTGATATCTTTCCGCAAGCCCAAATTGTTCCTTGCCGGTTGCATCTCGTTTGGTATGGGCACGCTCCTGACGCTTGGGCTCCTCGGCTTCCTTACCGACATGTTCGAGTTCGGAAAAATCAGTATTTACAACGTGATTGTAATCCCGATGGCTCTCGGTATCGGCATCGACGCGACAATCCACATGATTACCTCCTGGATGAGCGACAAGAATTTGACGCTGCGTCTGTTGATGGATACCACTGGCCGCAATGTGATGGCCAGTTCCACCACGACCATTGCCGGTTTTGTCGGGTTCCTGTTTACAACGCACCGCGGCCTCAAGGGAATAGGAGACCTCGCATGCATCAGCATCGCGATGTTCCTGATTACGAGTGTCGTATTTACGATGTATTTGTGCGGCACCTGGCTGAAGAAAAAATAAGCCTCGCTATAAGCGTCGCATAGCGTCGTTCTCGACCCACTCGCCGTACGATTATGTACGGCTTCGGGGTCTGCGGCCTTGCTCTGCTCGCTTCTAGCTTCGGCTTAGTAATAAGCTTCGCATAGCTGCGTTTTTCTCACCGCTCATAGCTCACCGCTCACTGCTCTTTGCTGGAGTCTCGAGCCTCGTGCCTCATCGTTCTGCTCACTTCTAGCTTCGGCTAAAAAAATAGTCTGCGTTCTTGACAAGATAATTTTTTGAATATATTTTTCGGTGTAGAGGGTTGATGTATGAGAAATTTATTTCGTAAAATTTTTCTGTGGCTTGGCGCCTTTTTTTGGAGCAAGCGATTTAGAATCACAAGTATAATTGCTTCGTCGTTTGCGTTGCAGGCAATTGCCTGCGCTTATGGCACTGATGAACCGTGCGAAAAGGATTGCTACGATCCTTCTTTGGATTGTAAGCCCATGTACAATACTGAAAAATTTTCTGGAAAGGATTATAGCGAATGCGAACAGTCTTTAGCGGAATCGTTAAAGTATATGTCTGAATGTAATGGCTCGAATCCCTGCAAAAATCTTAAAGCGGAACCTGAAGATTGGTTGATTACGGCAACTCAACCAACATGGGTATGTCAAGATGAAAAACCGGCAGATTGCACTCATGAAACATTGAATGCAAAACGGATGTTTGCAGATTCTATAGAGTGGGTTTGTTCTTTGGACCATTTAAAATCGGATTCTTCGTTGGTCGGATATCGGTGTGGAAACAGTTATGAAACTGTTTCAGTGGAAGAAGGCGAAAAACGTCGTCAAGAATTCAAGGAATGGCTGGATCGGTCAAAGGATTTGTAACGCTTGCTACAGTCCCCGTTCCAAACTATAGTCCGAAATTTTTAGCAATGTATCGAGGGTTGCCTTTAGGTAATCCTCTTTTTTGTGGATTTCCTCGTTCTGCTTGTTTCCGGTGATTTCGTTTTGTTGGCGCAGGTCACCTTCAGCAAAGATGTGCGTTTCTTCTTGCGAGGGGTACTTTGCGATAAAGCGGTAGCTGTCCAGCCCGAGGGCTGCATAGCCGGAATACGATCCGAGGGATAGGCCTGCAACTGGCTCCGGCACGGAATCTGCTGTATGCTCGCGCAACAAATTATGCCCCATGAAAATGTTCGGGACGGCGAATCCGGCTAGTTCAAGCACTGTTGGGCCTATATCGATTTGTGATGCTGTTGTGGTGTCGCGTACAGCATCGAGTCCTTTCCCGTGAATGAAAAACGGAATCCAGCTTATGTTCGAAAATCCGCCGCCGTTCATCGTGGATACACCGTTTTCGCCTAGGGGGAATCCGTGGTCTGCCATGATGATCACGTAGGTGTTTTTGTACCATTCCTCGTTTTCGATGGCCCGGATAAAGCGGGCGAGTTGCCTGTCGGCGTATCCCATAGTCACGTTGATGCGTTCTTGCAGGGGGCGGTTCTTCTCTTCGTCGGTCATGCCTGCGGCGAAGTTGAAAGGGTAATGGTTGGAGCGCGTCATGAGGGTCGCGAGGAAGGGCTTGCCCTCCTTGGAAAGTGTGTCGCGCACGTATTCAATCGCATTGTCCATGAAGGTGGAGTCGTCTTCACGTTCGCGGTTGTAGTGCAGTGCGGTGTACCACTTGGCTGCCCATACGCCCAAATTATCCCAGGCGGGGTCGGCGGCCGACATGTAGTGCGTGCTGTAACCAGAATCGGTCAGCGTAGATACAAAGCTCGGCAGCGTTATGTGCGCGAGGTCCGTGGCCTGTGCGAGTCGCGTGTGGTGGGGGATGCCGAGGTGGGTTGAAAGGACACCACCTGTGGTGGGAACGCCGCTTGTGTGCATGCGCATCCATACGCGGGAATGGGCTGCGAGAGAATCCATGAATGGTGTGGGGGTGGGCTGTATCTGCGGGTTCATATAGCCCACGTTCAGGCCGCGCTGCGATTCCATGAGCACTAGGATGAAGTTTGGCTTCATCTCGCGCTGGGCCTTGAGTTTTTCGCTGTTCAGGAGTTCTGCGCTGGGCACGCGGTAAAGCGGAAGCCCATTGCCTTCCTTGGCGTCGGAGAAATTCCAATCGGAATCTCCTTCTACTCTTTGCCACAGGTTCTGGTAGGTGGTGCGGTAGGCTCCGAGGTTATCTTCCGAGAGGCCTTCTGTTTTTTCAGCTTCGAACAAGTCCTTGTAGATGAGTGAAACAACCGGACGGAGCTTTGTCATGCGGGCGTTTCCCGTCCAGATGACGTATACGAACAGGTATGAGGCGATGTAGAATATGAGCATCGCGATGACGGATTTTTTTACGTAGAAACCTTCACACGGGCGATACAATTTGCGCAGCAACCTGTAAATTCCGTAAGTCGCCGGGAGCATTAGCGCGAGTACCACGAATTGCAAGTAGGGCACGGAAAGGTCGTTCGCCACGTAATCGTAGAACATGGCGATGGAGGAGGTATCCTTGTAGGTGTCCATGAGCCCAAAGGAAAGGTGCCCACCCAGGAATCGCTGCACTTCGTTATCGAGGAGCGTGAAGGGGAGGATGACTGCGTGGAAGGTAGCGTAAAGGATTGTCGTGACTTTAGCGACGGTAGCTGCCCGTGCCACCTTTTGGGCGGTTTTTGCGATGACGCAGCCTATGACAGCAAAGATGACGAGTGCGTTCACAATCCACAGGAAGTCAAGGCAGACGGCGTGGAAAATGAACCAGTCCGGCTTAGATACGAACGGGAATCCGTAGGGGTTGCTGCGGAACAGGAGCATCACGCGGAGTAGAATGTGTATTGCCCATGCTGCAAGAGAAATCAGCACGAGGTTTTGGAAGGGTGCCAAACTAGCTACCGCTTTTTTCAACAAATTCAAAATAGATGGTTTCATTCTTGATTCTTGTTGCAAATTTGTCTGTACAGTTCCAGTTGGCGCTTGAAACAGTCGTTCCAGCTGAACTTCTCGGCGTAGGCACGAGCTTTCTGCTTCATTGTCGCCATATCGCTGTGGTAGAGCTCCACGATGGCTTCGGCGAGGGATTCGGGGGTGCGTTCCTTGAGAATTGTTCCTGCTCCCGATTCCGTTACATGTTCAAAAGCCGCTCCGGCTGCCGCTCCGATTTGGGCGTTTCCGCTTGCCATGCTCTCTAAAATCGAGAGTCCGAAGGTTTCCCAGCCCGAGAGGGCGAGCCCCAGGTCTACGCTGGCGTAGTAGCGGGCCATTTCGTCAACAGAGTTTACAAACCCGATATAGCGGATATGCTCGTGTTTCTGTACGGCTTCTTGTACCAGCGGGAGGCTTGGGCCTGTGCCTGCGAATACAATGGCGGGTTCGTGGCCGAGTTTTTGCGTGAGGATGTCGTAGGCTCCCAGAACGAGGTCAATGCCCTTTTCCTTGCAGTGCCTGTGCGGGAAGAACATAGTAAGCCGTTCGGGATTGCCTGCTTTGAGTTCTGCGACAAGTGATTCATCGCGCTTGCTGGGCGAGAACATGTTGATGTCGCAACCCAGCGGAATCCAGCGCGGGTCGGGCAGGCCGTTCTTGCGGAGGCGTGCCATGGCCTCCTTGGACGATGCCTGGATGCAGTCAAAGCCTTTAAATTCCTTGCGCGCATACCAGAAAGCCTCTTTGCGGGCGAATGTTCCGACGCTGACACCGAATTTTTTGGCAACGGGGCGACCCACATAGGTGACGGGAAAATCTGCGTGCCAGAAACCGACCAGTTTGGATTCGGGGCTTACGTGCTTTGCGGCGCGGCGGACAACTGTCGGTAGAATGTAGGGGGAACCCACCTCGATGATGTCGGGCTTGTACTTGGCTAGTACGGGTTCCACCTGCGAGAGTTTCCATATAAAGCGGTATTCCCAGTTGCCCGGAAACTTGAACGCCTTCACGTGTTCAATGACGAGGCTTTCGCTCTTGACTTCGGTGAATGTCTTGGAATCGGGCATTATGAAGACAGAAAGCGTGCCTTTGTTGCCGTCTTGCTCACAAAGCTTTTCATAGAAAGCCATCTTCTGCAGGTGGTAGCGACGAACGCCGCCACCCGATGGGCTCCAGAAGTTGTTTATATCGACTATGGTCATTATTGGACTTCTTGCATCTTGTTAGAAAGCTGGTCCATTTCCAGGTAGCCTTCGTAGATGTGGTTTGCTCCGAGTCGCTTGGAATTGACGGAGAGGAAGAGGTTCCCTCCCTTGGATTCCAGCCAGTAGATGGCATCGGAATCACGCAGATAGGGCCTTGGGCCTTCGAGCCCTTGTTCTGCCTGCACCAGTTCTCCGCCGAGGAACAGCGGGATGTCGAGCGCCTTGTAGAGGTCGAGCATGACTGAAGAACGCCGTTCGTGGATGTCGGCAATATCCGGGCGGTCGCCGATTTTCATGTGGTCGATGCCGTCGATGACGACGACCAGGTCGGGATGTTCCTTTTGCTCGTCTTTCAAGACGGAGAGCATTTCCGTGTTGTCGAACGAGGGTTGGTCTTCCCAAATTTCCAGGCGGTTGTTGCGGACGTAGGAGATGAGTTCCTTCGTTGCGTCCAAGATTTTGTGGTTCACTTGTTCGTCGGAATTCTGCTTTCTCACGGTGAGCACCGATTCGCCAATCATCATCGCAACGAACCGGTCAAAGATTTGGCGGCGCGGCGTTTCCAGCGCGATATAGATAAGTTTGAGCTTGGGATTGCTCTTGATGAGGTCGAGGGCGAGGCTCGACAGAAACGTTGTCTTGAGGCCGAACGGCTCTGCGGATACGTAGAAACAGCCGGACTGGATACCGTCGATTTCTTTTGCGAGCCGAGGGAATGATGAAAGCGTGTAGCCCACGTTCACGTCGGGCGGGCAACCCATGGCCGTGTCAAAGTTTTCCTTGATGTCTTGCAGGAGCATCGAGCGGCGGTGGGTGTGAATGGTGTCTTCTTCGGTGTGCGCGATGAGGGAGAGCAGTTCGTCTGCCCCGTTCTTGCGCACGACTTGGTCCACGGTCTCGTCTTTGGGGAGGATGATGGACTTGAACCGGAGCCCGATTTCTTCGGCCATCTTGAGGTAGCGCTGGACGCGGTATTCCTGTGTGCGGCGGTTCGGTTCGCGGCGGAGGATGAGCGTGACAATTTCGGCACCGCAGGCCTTGAGCTTGAGCAGGTGGCTCTGCGTGACTTCTTGGTACATCGTCGAGACGACTCCGGGAATACCGGCGAGGTCTGCAGTGAGCGCGTCAAAAAAGCCTTCTACGATGATGGGTTTCTCGTTTTCGGGCTGGATGTTGAAGGGAATGTCGCATGGGCCAGACGCATAAGATACGTAGGAATGGCTGTGCATGTTGTCGTCGATGAGCCTACCGAAAACGGAATGAATGAGTCCCTTGGAATTGCGTGCAGGGATGGTGATGCGCGGTTCGTGATAGGCTTCGAGGTTGTCGAGGTAGAACCGGATCTGGTGGCGTTCGACTCCCGAAAGCAGGCAGTAACTGGCGAACGGCTCTGGGTCACCACTGTAGTAGCCGATGCCGTAAAGTTGTGCCTGGCCAATGTTCCAGCCGCGCTTGGCGAGGTATTCTGCCGAGGACGGGCTTTTGCATGCTGCCCAGTGGCAATAGCGGACAAAGCATTCCAGAACCTTGGACTTTTCACCGCCGACTTCGCGAATCCAGGGGTGTTCGTCCTGGAACGTGTCGGCCTGTTCCTGTTCCTGCGTCCCGAGGAAATCAATTGCCTCGGCGCGGGCAGCCGGTTCCTCGAGGCCGTTGAAGCGGCTACGCATCACGAACTCGATGAGGTCGCCCTCGCTGCCGCATTGCAGGCAACGGTAGCGCCAGTAGCCGAGCGCATCGTAGAAGAACAGTGAGGTTTCTTCGGGGGCATGGAACGGGCAACAAGCAATCAGGTTGCGGCCCCAGCGGCTCAGTGGGATTCCCAACTGGCGCGGGTGCGTCTTGGCTTTTATCAGTCCAGCGTGTTCTTGGTCTAGGAGCATAAAAAACCTCGTTCCATCGTTAGAAAAACAGGGATGTCCTATGAACAATTTAATAATTATTAGTTTTGAGGGTATAGTTGTAAATTATTTATGAGAAGGTAAGTGCATGGTTGTTCTTGGGATCGATCCTGGCTCCGTGAATACGGGTTACGCCTTTGTCGACGCCTGTGGCTCGAAATTGCAGGTCCTGGAATATGGTGCGCTTCATGCCCCCAAAAACAAGTCCTTCGAAGACCGCCTTTTGCATATAGTTTCCTCTCTAGAAGAACTCATGGACAAGTACAAGCCCGAAATGCTGGGCATGGAAAGTGCTTTCGTGGCCGTCAACGCCCATAGCGCCCTCGTTTTGGGCCATGTTCGCGGGGCTATCCTTGTCGCTTGTAAAAAGAGGGGTATGTCTTTTTCGGAGTTCCCGCCATCCACGGTCAAGCAGGCCGTTACGGGTAAGGGAAATGCTTCCAAGGAACAGGTGGCCAACATGATTTATGCGAGGTTGGGAATTGCTCCTGAAAAGGTCCTCCTCGATGCGACTGATGCGCTTGCTATCGCCTGGACCTCCGTTAACCCGAATCCGCTTTCTGAGTTGCTTCATTCGAAGCGCGGGGCCAAAAAGCGCCGTGCGACTGTGAATGAATGGAAAAGCCTGATAGAAAAGATGGGAGGGAAATGTCCATGAATCTATCGTCCGCTGAATATTTGCCTTATGGCCTCGGAACACCGGACTTTGTCGATGTCGGTGAGTACAAAGTTCATCGCGATGTCGTGCCGTACTTGGAAAAGCTCTCCGCCTTGGTGGCTTCGCATGGATTTTCTCTGAGGATTGAATCGGCGTATCGTTCGTTCGAACGCCAACTCTCCATCTGGAACCGTAAAGCGAGTGGTCAATTGCCGTTGCTCTCGGCAGAAGGGGTGCCGATGCCGGTCCCGAGCGACGAAGAAGAACTGATGTATGCGATTCTCACCTGGTCGGCGTTGCCGGGGGCGAGTCGCCATCATCTAGGTACCGACTTGGATGTTGTCGATGCAAAAGCCTGCCCCGAGAATTACGAAGTGCAACTCACTCCTGCCGAATGTGACGGGATGTTCGCTCCGTTCCACTCGTTTTTGGACGAAATTTTTGGCTCCGGGGAAGAATCCTCGTTCGGCTTCAATCGAGTGTTTGTCCCGGGCCGTGGGAAAATCCGCCCGGAACGCTGGCACATCGCGCACCTGCCTATGTCGCGCCAACTGCTGGACAAGTTCTCGCTTGACACGCTGCGCCACATTTACGAGAATACGGAAATCGCTTGCAAGCGAGTCATCCTTGCGCGGCTAGATTCTCTCGCCGAAGATTACATCTTTCCTTACTTTATATGATGACGCTTGACTTTTCTCCCGAGAATCGGGGCGTAATTCGCATGAAGTCCGAGACGTATGGCCGGTCTGTGCTCGGTGCGCCTTTGCTGTATTTCCCGTCTTCGGAACGTACGGATTTGCTTGTTATCGCCGGAATCCATGGGGAGGAGCCTGAAACAACGTTCCTTCTGAGTCGGGCTTTGCGCCATTTGTCACAGGCCTTGGAGCATACGGCAGTCGTGCTGTGCGCCAATCCGGACGGGGTGGTTCTCGGAACGCGAGGCAATGCTGCGGGAGTCGACCTTAACCGAAATTTCCCGACGTCGAACTGGAAGCAGGGGGGTGTCGGGTCTCGTTCCGTTCTGGAAAGTACACGTGATACGATCCTTTTTACCGGAGTGGCTCCTGCGAGCGAACCGGAAACCAAATTTTTGGTTGAACTCATCAAGAACTTGGGCCCGAGGTCCATCCTTTCGGTGCATGCCCCTTTGGGGTGCCTGGATGCTCCAGAAAGGACCCCGTTGGTTACTGCTTTGCAGGATGTATTTGGGCTACCTTGGGTCCCCGACATCGGGTACGAGACTCCCGGCAGCTTGGGAACATGGTGCAAAGAAAACGGTACAGAATGTGTAACGCTTGAATTGCCCAGAATGTCGTTGGAATTGCTGTACGACCGCTTTGGAGAGGCCTTCGCGAGATTCCTCGCGGGCCCCATTCCTTGCTAGGCCGCTTTTTCTTTCTCTGCCTTGGCTTCGGCGATAATCTTCTTGCGGTTGATAAGGCCTATGGCAAGGCCGATAATCAGGTAGCCGCCAACGAGAAGGAGCAGGTATTCGTACAGGAACGGGATGATGTCTGCGACAAAGAAAAATGCGCAGATGTATGTAACCACGATGAGAATTGCCTGGAAGGTATTGAAAATCTTGTTCTTGCGCGGCTGGAGTTTCGGCAGGAATACGGGGCTTACCATCAGGATGCCGGTAACAAACAGAATTGCGACCGGGAGGAACAATGCCGCAGATTCCGCTCCGTCAAACAGGCCGCGGGACTTAAAGAATACGATGGTGATTGCATTGATTGCACCGGCGAAAGTCGATGGAACGCCGGAAAAATGGTGGTGGTAGGTATCCGAATCCAGCGCGTTATACTTGGCGAGGCGCATGGCGGCGCAAAGCACGTAGATGCTGAACACGACTATCAGGAGTGCAAAGTGGGACTGGAACCAGTTGGGGGCGAATCCGCGATAGGTGTAGAATATGCAGAATGCGGGAGCGATACCAAAGGCAATTAGATCGGCGAGGCTGTCGAACTGGGCACCGAACTCGGAACTGGCATTGACCAGTCGAGCAGCGAATCCGTCAAGCTTGTCAAAGAGGACGCAGAGCAAAATGAAGTAGGCGCTCATGCGTATGGTGTCGGTTCCGGGTGACGTTACGCTATCAAAGGAGCCTGTTGCCCAGCAGATGGCGAATACACCGAGCATGAAGTTGAGACTTGTAAAAGCGTTCGGGAATATATAGCGTAACTTGTTCACGGGGTCTCCTTTGTAAGGTTCTCCGAAAATATAAAAAAACTTGAGGAATCAAAAAAAGACATCGTTACAGATGTCTTTTTGAATAGTGTTGTACCCGTTTTTTGGCTTTATTTCACCGGCTTTATGCTCCACAATGCATTGACTCCTGCAGCGACAATCAGGTGCTGGGGCGGAGCGTAAGGATTTTCTTCGGTGGGGAAGTTTGTCCAATGCTTGGTGGAGAACTGGTAATATTGCGTCGGACGGTAGAGAACCGGCATCACAGGGATTGTTTCCATGAAAATCTTGTTTAACTTGCGGTAATCTTCGATGAGTGCCGCTTCGTCTGTTTCGGCGGGGATGCGTTCCAGAATTTCGTCAGCTTCGCTGTTCTGGTAACGGCCCTGGTTTGCAAAGGCGTCTTCTCCGGCGGGTTTGTACGAAATGGAGCCCATGACCTGGTTGAAGCGTGTCCACGGCGTTGCTGCGGACAGTTCGGCGGTCTGAGTTTTCATGGCGAAATCAAAGGTCCCCAGGCGGAGGTCCTTGTCCCATACGCCGTAGTCCACGAATTTCTGTTCGGCGGTGATGCCGATTTCACCGAAGGATTCGGCAATAACTTTGATGGCGTCTTCCCAGTCGGTCCAACCTTGCGGGCATTCGATGGTGAATGCGCGGACCGGTTGCTTGTCCGGGTCTATGAGCTTTCCTTTGTCATCCCAGCTATAGCCTGCATCGGCAAGGATGGCCTTTGCCTTGTCCGTGTTGTAGCTGTAGCCGAACTCAGCAGCGTCTTCTTTGTTGAAATATTTTGCTTCGGCGCCAAACGGGAGGATAAAGCCCGGCTGCATGGCAGGAGTGTAGTTCGAAATGGCGCGAGCCTTAATCTTTTCGAAATTGATGGAGTGCATCATGGCACGGCGAAGCGTAACATCGTTAAGCGGAGGATTATTGATCGCGACGATAAGTGTCGTGATGGACCCCGGCTGGTGGAACGGCTCTTCGCGGCTCCATGCACGGATGCTGTCCTTTGCCTTTTCCCAAATACGCGGCAGGAAGATAGACGATATGTCGAGGTTCCCCTTGGTCATGGCACTGTTGAAGTGGTTGTTTCCGTTGTACAGCGAATGGATGATGTACTTGGGAGCCGGTTTCTTGCCGTCGTGCTTCACGTTGCCCCAGTAGTTGTCGTTCCTTTCGAGGACAATCTTGTCGGGGGAGTAGGTCTTGAGGTTGTACGGACCCGAAACGACGGGATTTTTGTCGTTCTTGAATTCCGTGATTTTAGCCATGTCGTAGCTGTCGCCATTTTTGGCTGCGTTGACAATCGGTTCGAATACGGCCTTGGGCAGGATGGATGTTTCGGCGATGGCGTTCAACAGAATGAGGGGATTTTTGTTTTCGGAGAAGTTGAACGTGATCACGTTGCCCTTTGTCGTGATGCTGGAAATGTATTTCCAGTTGTCATGGCGCGGAGTCGGCAGCAGGGAGTCGATGCGGAAACTGTAGGTGACATCGTCTACGGTTACGGGTTTACCGTCGCTCCACTTAGCTCTAGAATCTAGCGTGACGCTGATGGATTTCTCGTTTTGGACAAAACTTTCCGCGAGCATCGGTTCGAGTTTTCCGGTAAGCTGGTTATAGGTGACCAGGGTCTCGTACATGACGCGGACGTTGCCATCGATGGGGAAGTTCGGGTCGTAGTCCAACGGATTGAATGTAGTCGGCGGTGCCCAGTCAAAGCCGCCGATGTACAATGTCTCGTTGCGGGGGTATTCGGAATCACCTGCGGTGACAGGCTCCTTTTCTTCTTGACATGCGACAAGTGCTACCACGGACGCAAGCGCGGCCGTCTTGATTAAAAAATTGCGGACTATAATTGACTGGCTCATAAAATCCCCAAATAATTATTTCCATAAAGATAGTGATATTTTTAAGAAAAATACAATAAATTTTTATTAACAGGCCATATTAAGTGCATGTTTTGCCTGTTTTTCAGCAAAAGTATATTTTTGTTTGGAATGTTTTACTTTGGATGCACCATGTTGTAGCGAATATCGACCTCTTGTTAGAGGGAGAATCCGTAAAGAATTCTTTTGGGGGATGCGCTGAATAACGTATGGTTGGTTATGTAAGGAGCGCCTGCGCCGCCCGGCGTGCTGAATGTCTTCTTTTCTTTTCCGTCCTTGAGCGAAATTCCGATAACTTCGTTACCTTGGTCTATCCATGCGATGTCGTCTTGTACGATGGGTTGAGTGAAAATAGAACTGTGGCCCTGGTATTTCCAAATGGGCGTACCGGATTCGTTATAAAGGAGAATGTTTTGGTTTGCTAGCCCGAGAATGAGCATGTTTTCACCCTGGTGCTTTATTGCCTGAAGCGAGGATATAGAGGATTCCAGTAAAATCTGGATGGGGTCCTTGTTGGGGTTCTTTATGTTGTAGATGTGGAGTCGGTTGTTGCCTGTGGCAATGATGAGTGATGAATCACTTGCGACCAGATGCGTGACGGAACCTTGGAGTCTTGGACCATTTTCTTTTGCTTGCCCGGAGCCGTCGCCAAGTCGGATGACATCGCCTTCAAGGCTGGATAGATGGAGCGTGTTGCCGCTACGGGCGAAGAGGAACGGGACGGAGTAGATCTTGCGGGACCATGCCAGTCTGTTGTCGTTCCTCAGGTATTTCAGAAGGAATCCGTTCCATGTGGAAACGTAGATGGCGTCGTTCTCGATCTTGATGTCAAAGGCTTTTCCAGGGAGTTGCAACTTTGTGGATGCGGCGTCCTTATTGAGGTCGTAGATGGACAGGTTGAATCCGCTGGCGATAGCTAGCGAGTTTTCGTCGCTATTCATGACGGGGTTGTTGTCCATCTTGTTCAGAGCTTTGGTCCAGCGAATTTCTCCGTTATCCGGATTGATGCAGAGTAGCCTTTCTGCCGCAGGATCGATGGTGTAGAGGTTTTTCTTGTTGCCAAAGAATCTCGGGTAGCGAGTCTTTGGGGATATGTTTAGCAGGCTTACGAACTTCGCGTTGATGGCCTTGCTGTAGTGGTTGAGGATAAGCTGGGTTACTTGCGGATTGCTAGTCGAGAGGCGGACGGCTTCGGCCCAGGCGTTTTGGCGATCTTTCTCGTTGCCCTTGTTGCTTTCGAGCAGGAGCGCCTTGAAAAACCAGCCTTCCGCATTGCCCGGTTCCAGTTTGAACAGAGTGTCGAGCGTTGGGGCCAGCTCGTTCCATTGTTTTTCTTCCATGAGGCTTGCCGCCTTGTACACGTACTGGTCAGATAGCAGCGGGCGGAACCCGTAGTAGTTCGGGGCGATGCCTTGCAAGCGGTTGTCGTCGAATACGAGGAATATATTGCCGTCGGTGTGGATGGGGTCGTACAGGATGGGCTTTGAAAAATTGAAGTGCCACAGTGGGCGCAAAAGCGTGTCGACGACGGTCAGGGCGCCTTCGTTGGTGAAAAGCCCTAGTGTGCCTTGCGAGAGGGACGAAATGGACGAAGCGTCGCTACGGATTGTCGCCTTTTGGATGCCGCGCTCGTCGTCAATCAACGATATCTTGCCGGATGCTTCGAGTACGGCAATGTTGTCTTCAAAGGCGCAGATTTCGTCGATGTTGTTGTACTGGATTTTCCATAGCGGGGAAAACTGGATCTTGGGCTGGTAGCAGAAAAGCGTATTTCCCGATACGAGGTAGATGTTCTTCTTGATAATGAGCACGTAGGGAATGGCGTCGAAAAGCGAAATGCTGTATGTCTCGCTGCCGTCTGTGGGCGAGATGAAGTGGAGTGCATTGTCGGGGCAGTTCAACACGTAGTGCCCTGTCGTTCCGTAAAAACCCTCTATCTTGCAGTTGTTGTATTTTTCGGTAATCTCGGCGCGCACACCTTTCTTGTTCAATATGGTCAGTGAATGTGCGCCTATAGCCACTGCTTCGCTGTTGTGTGTGAACAGACTTTTGGTCCCTTCGACCTTGAACGATGTTTGCGGTGTTTTCGGGTGTATCGGTTTGAAAAAGATGCTATCCCTTTCTGGTCTTTGGTACCAGATGCCCTGGGAATTGATTGTCAGAATTTCGACGCGGACGGGCAGGGGAATCTTTATCTCGATAAGCGAGTCGTTTTCAATTTTGTAAATGCTGTTGTTCTGTAGCAAAATATGCGTAGTTGGCCCATAATAAATCTTTTTTATGGGGAACCGGACGCGTAGGGTGTTCTTCAGGAGCGCTTCGGGTGCTTCGCTTGTGGAGGCGGCCCTTGCGGCAAGCCAGTACGCTTTGCCTGTCTCCTTTGTCTTGCGCAGGCTTTGTCTGTAATAGTAGTTCGCGCTATTTTTGCTGCTAGACAGTTCGTAGATTTTTCCGAGGAAGAAGTTGGCTTCGCGCTGGTCGTCCTTATCGCCTTGTCTGGAAACTTTTTCGAGAATGCGGACTGCTTCGTTGACATTGCCCTTCATTTCGAAATTGTAAATCGCTTCCTGTATGTCGGATGCCATCCTGTCGGCAAATACGCTTGCGCTGCACAGCGCAAGGAATGCAACCGCGGTGAACGCGGTATGCATGATTGCCGATAGGTTTTGGCACATTCTAGGCATCGAACTTGTAACCTGCTCCGCGGATGGAAAGGATGATTTTCGGGTTGGCTTGGTCGTCTTCCAGTTTTTTGCGCAGGTTGACGATGTGGTTGTCGATGGTGCGTGTCGACGGCATGTTGTCCGGAGTGTATCCCCAGATGTCTTGCAGGAGGTCTTCGCGCAGGACGACTTCTCCGCGGTGCTGCCAGAAGTATTTGAGAATCTGGAATTCTCTTGCCGACATTTCGAGAGGCTCTCCGTTTTTGGTCGCTTCGTATTTCTTGAAGTCGAGATGGATGCCGGAAAAGTCGATGGAATCCTGGTTGGCTGCAGCAACGCTTGCCTGGGATGTCGTGTCGGCTCGGCGGAGGAATGCCTTGACGCGTGCGAGGAGTTCCAGAATGGAGAACGGTTTGGTCACGTAGTCGTCGGCACCCATTTCGAGGCCGGCAACCTTGCTTGTTTCCTCTGTCTTGGCCGTAAGCATGATGATGAAACATTCCGGGTGCTTCTTGCGGATGACGCGGCAAACTTCGAATCCGCTCTTCTTGGGAATCATCAAGTCAAGAATAACCAGATGCGGTTGAAAGGAGTCCGCCTTGGCGATGGCTTCTTCGCCGTCAGCAGCTGTTTCCACGATATAGTTCTCGAGCTCGAAGTTGTCCTGGAGACCGAGCCGGATGATTTCTTCGTCTTCGACGATTAGGATTTTGTGCTGCATCTTATTCTACCTTTTTAAACCTTACTGTAAATGTGGAACCCTTGCCGAGTTTGCTGGAAAGAGAAATGGTTGCCTTGTGGGTTTCGACAACTCTTTTGACAATGGCAAGGCCAAGCCCTGAACCCTTCGTGCTACGAGTCATTTCGTCTCCCACCCTATAGAAATTGTTAAATATATTTTTTTGCTCGGAACCGGCGATGCCAATGCCTGTATCCGCTACAGAAAATGTGGCGCGCTCGTCGCTGTTGTACACTTCGATGGTGATTTCGCCCGGGGCGTTCGTGTACTTGATGGCATTTTCAATGAGGTTTTGCGCCAAGCTGTAAAGAGCCGTGTAGTCGCCAATGACATAGGCCTCGGGATCGAAGCGCGTATGGAACGTAAGCCCCTTCTCGATACCGATATCGTACATGGATTCGTAGACTTTCTTTGCACAGGCCGAGAAATCGATTTTTTCCCACTTGAATGCTCCCCGACCATGTTCCATGCGGGTATAGTTCAGAATGGCGCCGATGAGGTTTTCGAGCCTTGTCGCTTCTTTGCCAATGAGCGACGAGTATTCTTGAATTTTCTCCACTTTTTGCACTCGCCCTCGTGCCATGGTTTCTGCAAACATCTTGATGGAGGTCAGTGGCGTCTTGAGTTCGTGCGAAACACTCGAAAGGAAGTTTGCCTTCATGGCAAGCAGCTTGTGCTCTTGGATGATGAATCGGAACATGAATATCGAACCGAGCAGTACCGTGATGAGGGAGAAGGTGAGGAGCCCGTACATCAGGAACATCCTTTGCCTAGATTCCTTGCGGATTTCGCGCATGTCCTTTTCGTACAGGGTCAAGTCCCATTGGAGGCTTTGCCCGATATTTGTCTGGGAAAGGACGATTGCCGTGTCGGGAATTGCGCCCATGATGACTGCGTCGGATGCGTCAGTGATGGAGAAGGGGATGTTTTTCCAACTCTTGACGGTTGCGTTCAATTTGGAGAGAATTCGTGCCTTGTAGGCTTCGGGGTCGATTTTGGCAATCACGATCTGGTCGCCCGATAGAAGCGGATAGCCAATCTTGAACAAGGTAATGTCCCCATTGCTCTTGTACAGGACGCCTTCTTTTGATTGAGCCTCGTCGGTGATGGTCTCGTCGAAAAGTTCCTTGTGCCGGTACAGAATGTCCATGTCGCTAATCTGGCGATTGAAGTTTTCTCGCAGGTTCCAGAAGGCTTCGCGCTTGTCGTTGGGCAGGTCTTCGAACGAAAGAATTTGTGTAAAGGCCGATTCAAAGAAGAATTTCGCCGAGGGGATGTCTTCGATGCTTTCGCTGTGCAGGAACTGGCCCAGAATGTTGAGGCAGTAGTCCTCGGCTTCCTGGTGTTTTTTCTGTTCGACCAGAATGTCGAAATGCAAAAGGTTGATGGAGCGGGTCAGGTCGGCGTGCAGGTATCCTTGGGTTCTGGGTTGCCTTTCCAGGAGTTCCAGGAGCCGTAGGGCTTCGTCGTAGTTTTTGTGCTTGTAGCTCAGTCGAATGAGCCCGAGAATGTTCTGTACCTGGTCGTCTATGGTCTCGAACGGGGATTGCATCAATCGGATAGAACGCGACAGAACGGCGGCGTTGTAATCCTTGCCGTTGATTTCGTCCTTGAACAGCTGCTTTTCGATGGGGTTCGGGATACTTGTGGAATAGTTGGAGGCCTTGATGAAATGCCTGGATGAAATGTCGGGGTAGACAAGGCTTCCCTTGTTGAAGAGGAACATGGCCTCGACGCCATCCACGGTTTTATAGGTCGTCGCGTTACCAAAGTCCAGCAAACTGTGGGGTTGCCCGTATAGGAATAGCGATGCCGCTTTTGTTTCCTGGAGAATCTTGTTCTGTTCTTTGTCGATGACGTTCTCAAGTTCTGTCTGGAACGAAGTACGGTTTTCATCGAACGTCTTTTGAGCGAGGAATATCTCGTTCTGGATGTTCCTGAAACTCAATATGGACAAAATAGCTGTCGGGAGTACGATTGCCCCGGCGAATAATGCGAATAACAGTAAATTATTATGTGAAACCCGCATTTGAGCCCGTCTCCGTTAAATGGGGATGAGGACTGAAAGTGCGGGGCAACGCAAAATAAGGACACTCCCTCCCATGAGGAGGGTGAGGGTAATCAGCAGTAGTGCTGCCGTGATGATTAATGCTCTTGTCACTTTGCTAATTGTGCTTTGTGCGTGATGGACACACGGTGTCCGATTTCTATGCGACGGTTATTCGAATAAATTTCATGAATGAGTACAGCGGATTCGTTTTCGCCGGAGCGGGCGATAACGCCACGGCCCAGCAAGCGGGGAGGAATGGTTGCGTCGGACTTGTCGAGTTCCCAGATAGCGACGGCATCGCCAGTGTTGTACTGTTGCTTGATGCCCTTGTCTACCAGGATGTAGGAGTACGATCCGATGATGAGCATCGGGTCCATGGAATAGCGGATGACGGCCATGCTATCCACGTTGGATTCCTTCACGTCTTCGTAGTCGGTTACGTTCAACGTTTTCAGCGGTTCCTTGAGGCGAGCCTTGGACTGGTTAATCTTGATTTCCCTGAAACTTTGTACAATCTGGGCGCGTGAGAGCGTATCGCCGATGGCCGTAATCTTTGCATAGCCGGCGAGGCGGAGCAGTGCGAACTTTTCAAAGTCAACACCGCGAACCGTAGGCACGTTGATGGCGCGAGCGTCAATAATTTCAACGATATCGCCCTTTTTCAGGTTCTGGTTCGTCTTCTTGCCAATACCCACGACGACTTCGTTTTCGGGAATATGGATAATCGGTTCCTTGCGTTCGCCGGAGCGGATGGAGAAGTAGTTCTTCATCTTTTTGAGGGAATCAAGAGAAAGGACTTCCGGTGCCAGTACTTGGTAATAGCCGTTGAAAATTTTCGGAGCGGGGCGCTTCAGGTAGTAGTATTCGTCTTTCGATACAACTTTTTTCTTTTTCTTGTCACGGCTGCGGAGGTCGCCGAGCATGGACTCGAAGTCCCCGTTGCGTGCATCGTTCTCGTCGCAACCGACTGCGCTCACGCCCTTCGGGAGGCTAGAATCAGGTGTGGCTGCTGCGCAGGGGTAGGTCGGGGTGCGCTTGCTGGATACCGCCTTTTCTCTGTCTGCGTTGATGCTGTCGCCGAGATAAATGGAATCGCCCGGATAAATCCAGTGCGGGTCGTGGATGTGCCTGTTGTTTTCCCACAGATCGGGCCATGCGAACGGGTCGTTCAGGAATTCGTCACTGAGATCCCAGAGGGTGTCGCCCTTCTTGACGACATAGGCGGACGCTGCGAGAAATGCGACGCCGAGGCATATGGTGGCACACTTTACAAAATGCATAATAATCCTTGTAACTCTTTGAAAGTAAACAGGTTATGTAATAATTTAATCTTTTCTGGACCTAAAAGCAGCATCCTTTTGCACAAAATGCGGAATATTGCCTTTTTTTGCCCTTTCGATGCGTTCTTTGGGGCGCTGTACGTTCTTGGAACGGGCCAAAATGGCCGGATTTCGACCTAAAAGGCCATTTCGGTCGGGTACGAAGATGAATAGCACTTCGAATTTCGCGGAGCCGGGTTCCAGGTACAGAGGGACGCTCTTGCGGAGCATGTAGCCCTCGTTACGGAACTTGCGGATTTCCTTGGCGGCCACTTCGAGGTTGGATGTCTGGAGGAGGATGCGCTCCGGACGGGAGGCTGCGGCGGTCTGCACGACTCCTGTGGCAAGGGGTTCGTCGCCGGGCAGGTTGAAGTAGAATGTCCAGCGACCTTCGTTTTCGGGCTTGCGGAAGAACTTTGCAAAAAAGTTGGCGTCAAGTTTTTGCCTGTGGAAGCGCAAGTTGTTCTCAATTAGCGTCCGTGCGTTGTACTTTGAAGAAAGCATGGCGGTTTCGCGGCAGTCCAGGCAATCGACGGAATCGAACATGCTGGCCAGCGAAGCTCCCACGTAACTCGATGCGGAGTAGAACTCGAACAGACGGTCCCCCTTTGTCGGGTGGATGGCGTCGGCGATGCGCTTGGGGAGGCCAATCCAGGCGTCCTTGACGCGTGGAGCCCAGTCCAGCACGTGCATGGAGAATCCTGTGTCGGCGATAGGCATGAAGTCCTTGCCGAACACGCATTTTGCCTCTGTGCTTACCGTTTGCGCTGTGGCCGGGTCGAACAGGTGGTCGGGCTTGCATTGGATAAAGTGCAGGCTCAAGATTTCGGGGATAGAACGTTGTACAAAGTCGGTGAAAGTTTTGCTTTCGTGAGCGGAGTTCCTGCCCCGGAGGTTGGCCTGAACGAGCATGGCGAACCGACCGTCGCCCGTGGCGCGGAGCCAAATCTGGCGGATGGACTTACGGAATGCGCGGAGGTGCTCCTTGCGCAACTGCTGGAAAATCATGGGGACGATTTCGGGAACGTCCATTTTCCGGACCGGGACTTCGACTTCGAGTAATTCTTGCGGACCTTTGTAAACAGACTTGATGCGCCAATCGGAATGCATCGGGTCTGCCGGTGCTGTGTACCAGGCCTGGAACTTTCCTGGAATGTGCTCGGCTTCTATCCAAGCGGTGAGCTGCTTCTTGTGGTCTTCGAGCGTAAAGGCGCTGGCCTGTATCTTGACAGGTTTCGTTTCTTCTTTCTTTTTGTACATGGCGTGTAGAAAATCCTGAATAAACTCTTGCTACACCAGGAACCTGGGATAAATCCAGGAGCATTCGCGGGCGAGCATCTTCGGAAACTCGCGGAAGTTTCCGTTGATTTGGTACAAGTTAAAGCTGCCTTCCACGGGCGTGAGCGACATGAGGCTGTCGGCGCGGGATTGCAGGTAGGGATATTCATCGATGTTGCACGTGGTAACGACGGCGCAGCCAGTCAGGGCGATGATGGTGTCTACCATCTGCATCAGAATCTGGTGCGGGGCGCCACTCAGTCGTGTGGACTTGGGGTTGTGGAGGACTGCCGAGATGGGGTCGATGATGACGACCTTGTAGTCGTGGTTCTCAAGCTTGCGGGCACCTTCGATACGCTTTGCGATGAGCTGGGCTGTCTCGATGGGGGAGAGTGCCGTGCCGCGCAGGTTCAAGAAACCGAACTTGGACGTACTGGCGTTCAGGTCGCGTTTGGAGCCCAACAGGTGCAGGCGGTTCAGGAACACGGACTTTGTCAACTCGAAGTTGATGAACAGGACGTCGCTAGAGGTGGTCGAGTTGCCGAACCATTCTTCCCCGTAGCAGATGGATAATCCTAAATCCATGAGGGCCAAAGATTTACCACTCTTCGGAGGCGCGGTGAACAGGAAAAATTCGCCGGCGCGGAGCACGTTTTCGATGATGCTCGGGTCTTTTTTCGGCGGTTCTTCGCTGTCGCTGGCAAGTTCGATGAGCGGTTTGCCGTCGAGCGAGTATTCCACCCATTCTTGCCATTCCTTGAAGTTCTTTGCACCTTGTTCCACCCCGATGAGGTACTGCTGCTTGCCGCCGCGGAGCACGCCGGGCATGCGGACCATCTGGTTCGGGTTGTTATAGGAACGGTCGACTTTGAAACCTTGGGAGTCGAGCGTGTCGAACAGGAAATTGACTCTTTCGTTGTATTCTTCCTGGTCGGCGGCACCGATGCGGACCCAGGCCTGCACGGAGTTTGCACCGGTGTTGACCAATGCCACGCAGGGCAAGTTCAAAGCCTTGTAGTAGGCGAGTTGCTTGGCAAGAGAAATCTTGGGGTTGTCCACCACCACGTAGCGGTAATGCCAGCTTTCGTCGCGGGCGTCCTTGCCTCCCTTGATGGCGTTGATGCAGAGCAGGGCGCCTTCGGGGCTGTCCAGGCTCTTCATGATTTTCTTGAGGGCTTCGTCCTGGTCGACGATGTTCGAGACGATTTCCGTCGTGGCGGTGGGGGTCTCGGAGACCTTGAATTCGATAGTTTCGTCAGGCTGGAAGGCAACGCTGAGGAGTTTGGCCAGGTCTTTGCGCCAGTCGGCGGTGGGCCAGGGGATGGATAGCGCTTCCGGGTCGATTTTGTGGTTCTGGAGGAGCTCCAGGGACTGCGTGTCGAGGCCCATGGCGAGCATCTGCTCCATGGAAATCATGCTGGCAGAAAGCGGCGAGATGATGTTTGGCGCGACCTTCGGGGGCGGCGGTGCCGCCTGTGTCTGGGCTGCCGGTTCTTCTGCGGGCTCGTCGACGACCCGTTCGGGGACACGCTTGGAAGAACGCTTCTCGTCGGAGAAGGCTCTGCGGAGGATCTGCTCGGCTTCGGTAACGGAGAGACCGTCGTCCTGGGCCTTCTGGCCTAGCTGGAAAGCCGCATCCATGTAGGTCCAGCCTTCCTCGCATGCCGCCTCGCCTGCGCGGAAAAGTTCGCTCTTGAGTTCGTTCCCACTATATTTTGTCGTGAGGAACTTATTGATTATCTTTCTTGCGCCTTCCATAATCGTGTCCTGTTTATGACAAACTCTTTATCAAGATACATTATTTTTCGGCTTTCGGTTCAACCAGTTGGAAAACCTTCTCGGAATCACGGCTCATCCCGTAACGGGTCCGCAAGATGGACTCCTTGTACAGGGAATCGTTCTGGAGGCGTTCAATTTCCGCGTTTCGGGCTTCGATAACCCCCTTGAGCGAGTCGATTTCGGCCTGGTAGGCGGCGATTTCTGCCGAGAGTTCCTTTTGTTGGAGCAGGCTGTTCTTGCCTATGAACAGTTCGAAAAGGGTCAAAAGAATCAAGACCAGCAGAACGGCTACAAAGATGTAGATTTTCTTGTTCAATTCAAAACGCTCCGTCAAAATAGAATTGGAAATTGTCCTGGGTCGAGACAAGGCCTGCGATTTCCAGTTCTGTCAATATAGCTAAAAGTTCGGGGGTCTTGAGGCCGCTGTCGAGTTCCATGTCGTCAATAGTCTTGCGGAATCCACGCATTTGTACGAACAGCTCCTTCGCCGGTTCGCTCAGGTTGCAGCCTATGGCGGGGAGGCCTTGCAGGCTCGCTGCGCTGGGTTCCTGAATGCCGACTAGCTTGCGCAAGCTTTCGGGGATGAATACGGGTTCTGCCTTGCCGGAATCGAGGAGCATATTCGGGCCTGCGGCGACTTCGTTGTCAAAATCTCCGGGAATCGCGAGGAGGGGCTTTTTTTCGGCCAAGCAGAACTTGGCGGTGATGAGCGCACCACCGTTCGATTTGCTCTGCACGACGACGGTTGCCTGGCACAGCCCGCTGATAATCTTGTTTCGGGCGATGAAGTTCCCTCTGTAGGCGCGTACGTCCGGCTCGTATTCCGTTATCGCGGCGCCTCCTGCGTCAATGATGCTTTCGAGGAGTTCCCCGCGGCTCCCTTCCACTTTTTGCGCGAGACCCTGTGCCAGTACCGCAATGGTGGGGAGCCCCGCGTCGATGGCGGCTTCGTGGCAAAGGCTGTCGATTCCCTGGGCGAGCCCCGAGACGATGACCGCGTTTGTCCCCTTCAGCGAAAAGACGAGCCTCCGGCAAAGCTCCCTTGCCGAGTAAGAAGGGCGCCTTGTGCCGACCATCGCGATGCCGACCAAGGGCGTTCCATCTTTTGTTGCCTCAGGGAGGTTCCCTGCAACATAGAGTTGCTTGGGGCAAAACTTGGATTGTGCAAGTGAAAGCGGGTACTGGCTCGCGTCGATTACAGTGTACTTTCTATCTTTGTCCATATGAAATATTCCTTTGAAGATCTGGTGAGTATAATGGCGAAACTCCGTTCGGAGAACGGATGCCCTTGGGATCGGCAGCAGACGACACGTTCGTTGTTGCCTTACCTGATTGAAGAATCCTGCGAGTTCATCGACGCCGCACAGGATGGCGACAAGGCCCACATGTGCGAGGAACTAGGCGATGTCCTTTTCCAGGTTATTTTCCATTCGCAGGTGGCCAAGGACGAGGGCAGTTTCACCATCGACGATGTCGTGCAGGGAATTTGCGAAAAAATGGTCCGCCGCCATCCGCATGTGTTCGGGGACGCCAAGGTGGATAGCGCCTCCGGAGTCGTCCGGCAGTGGGATAAGATCAAGTCCTCCGAGAAGAACAATAAAAAAATGCCTGGCAGCTCTATTATGGATAAAGTAAGCAAGAGCTTGCCGACGTTGGCCCGCGCCCAGGAGCTCCAGCGTAGGGCCGCAAGAGTCGGCTTTGACTGGGTGGATCCCGAGCCCGTATTTAACAAGGCGCAGGAAGAATTTAATGAATTTCGTGCCGAAATGCAAGCGGCCAGTCCGGAAAATCCCAATATCGAGCGCATGGAAGATGAATTCGGGGATATGCTGTTCTCGTTGGTGAACGTGGCCCGGCATAGCGGTTTCAACGCCGCAAACGCCTTGCAGAGGGCGAACTCGAAATTCGAGAAGCGCTTCCGTATCGTAGAAAACCTTGCCCGTGCAGAAGGCAAGGAAATGAGCGAAGAATCTGAGGAGCGCCTCCAGGAATTCTGGAGGCAGGCGAAGGCTAAAAAGTCCTAGCCTCTGGAGTTCCGTTCAGTAAGCCTTTTTGTCGTCCTTACGATCGGAAAACCCTTATTCTTTGTGCTTCCCGCTTTTTTCCATGAGCGTGAGCGTGTCGCCATCGGTTGTCTGGATACTCAAGATACCCTTTGTCTTGGAAATGAATGCTAGAGCTCCGCTGTCCTGGA
>JAEERM010000057.1 GCA_016285835.1 Fibrobacter sp. | reverse complement strand
TCATGCAAACCGTCATCCTCAAGAACCTATCCAAATGGAAGCGCGTGAGCATCATGGTTTCACACGACATCTTGGTGATGCCGCTTGCCGTGTTCGGCTCCGAGAAAAAGGTCGCCCTCAAGTATTATGAAGACTATCACTGGATAAACTATATCGCGGGCCTTGCTATTATCGCAGACGAACAGAACAACCTGCGCTATATTCCTGTTAAGGGAGCCGAATCGGGTGTCATCGACTACCTTGCGATGTATATGGAAGAATACAACAAAAAAAAGTAGCCAAAAAAACATCCCCCTCCCCTAAAAAGGGAGGGGGGTAAAACCGATTAAAAAGTAGGGTTCCTACGAAATTTTCTGCAGGAATTCCAGAACCAGATAAAGGGTCGGAGCCGCAAGGAAGAACGAATCAAAACGGTCGAGCACGCCGCCATGACCGACGAAAATCGAGCCGGAATCCTTTGTCCCGCTCCAACGCTTGAGTGCGCTCATCAATAAGTCTCCCGCCTGCCCAGAGGCGGCAATCAACAAGCCAAGAGCGATGCCCACCGGCAGCGTTATCTGCACATTGAAACTGGCGAGGGCGCCAGGTGCAAAATAGGCGACAAAGGCAATCGTGGTGATTGTCCCGGCAACCGAGCCTTCCCATGTCTTCTTGGGGCTGATAGAGGGGGCAAATGCGTGCCTGCCGAACGGCCCTTTACCGGCTGCAAATTTCCCGAAAAAGTAAGCAACGGAATCGCAAATCCACATGGACAAGAGCACAAGCAAAAAACCATAACAGTGCTCGAAACCTTGACCAGAACCCAAAAGAAGGATGCTTGCTCCGCCCCACAATCCAAGATACAGAGGCGCTCCAATATGCAGCACAAGCCAAGGGAAGAGGTTGGCGATGTCAACTTTCGCAAAGCCAATCGCTATATAAATTCCGAGAATAAAGACTGCCGTGGGCCCCATGACAGCGGGAACCGCGGCGCAACCGAAAAAGCCCCCTTTAGAGAACACCCACGCCAACATGAACGCCACAGCCGATGCCAGCGAAAGGTAACGCATGTCCGGCCCCTTGTACATCTTACCCACCATCTTCGCCCATTCCCAGGCGCCGATGCCACCCAAGAAGCACATCAAGAAAATTCGAGAGATGTCACCGAACCAGATACAAAAAAGAGCGACAGGAATTGCCACAGCCGCAAACAGGAGACGAACAGCCAAGTTATTCATCAAGGACCTTCCCAAATCTACGCTGGCGAGTCTTGTAGAACTCGACAGCCTTCAAAAATTCCTCTTGAGTAAAGTCCGGCCACAGCGTTTCTGTTACATAGAACTCGCTGTAGGCGGCCTGCCAGAGCAGGTAATTAGAAAGCCTGAATTCGCCACCCGTACGAATAACCAAATCCGGGTCGGGAGCGCCCTTCAGGTACAAATTTTTTGCGAACAAATTTTCGTCAATGTCTTCGGGGCGGAGAGTTCCCGCAGCAACCTGTTCTGCAATAGATTTCGTGGCATCTACAATTTCTTGCCTGCCACCATAAGAAATGGCGAGGTTCAACTGCATGCCCGAATTATTTGCCGTCTTGTCGATGGCGGACTGGAGAGATGCGCGCGGCTTTTCAGGGAGACGGTCCATGTTACCGATAACCTTGAGCTTCACGTTCTTTTCCATGAGGTCGGGGATTTCCTTGACCACCATCTCTATAAGGAGGTTCATCAAGTAATCTACTTCCTTGGAAGGTCTGCCCCAATTCTCGGAACTGAACACATAGAGTGTCATGTGCTCCAGTTTCAGGTTCACGCCGACTTCTACCGCATCGATTGTTGCCTGGGTTCCCTTGCGGTGGCCCAGGAATCGCTCAAGACCGCGGCTCCGGGCCCAACGCCCATTGCCGTCCATGATGATGGCGACATGTCTAAGCTGATTTGCCACAGCAAACCCCGGACTACACCTTGAGGATGTCCGCTTCCTTCTCGGCAAGCAGACGGTCGATTTCGGCGATGGCCTTGTCAGTTGCCTTTTGAACTTCGTCCTGCTGCTTCTTGACCTCGTCTTCCGGCAGTTCCTTGTTCTTCTTGAGAGCGTCGTTTGCATCGCGACGGATGTTGCGGATTGCCACACGGCCTTCCTCGGCATGCTTGCGGGCAAGCTTCGCGAGTTCCTGGCGGCGTTCCGTCGTAAGAATCGGGAGGGACACGCGGATGCAGTTGCCGTCCTTCATCGGGGTAAGGCCAATGTTCGCGGCGAGAATCGCCTTCTCAATCGGGTCGACCATGGTCTTTTCCCACGGAGAGACGAGCAGCATGCGCGGCTCGGGAACGGAGACCTTCGCTACCTGGGAAATCGGGGTAGGCGTACCATAGTAGTCGATACGCACATCGTTGAGGATAGCGGGCGATGCCTGACCGGCACGGATCTTGGAAAATTCACGTTCGGTGGCCTCGATAGCCTTGTCCATTTTTTCTGTATATTCAGCCATAGTTAGTAATCAGTAAACAGTGGTTTAAGGTTAATCTTACATCTGGAAATATAGGTAAAAAGACAGCAGACTTTCCAAAAGATGAAAAATATATTCTTTCTTTTCCCGTGGGAACTTGTTAAATTTCATTTTCAAAAAAAATTCTACCTAGGGAAAACCTTGACTTTACGTATTTAGCGCAATAAGAATCCATCCAAAGTCCTCAATTTATATCGGCAACGAAACGTACCTTAAATTTCAATGGATTCTTCATCCCCCACAATAAAAGATTTGAGGCGCTCCAGGGTACGCTCAAAATCGTTTTTGATGGAACATTCCCAAACAGTTGCTATACGATAGCCTTGCAGCGACAATTCCCAACTTGTCTTGATATCACGGACAATGTTATTCGTAAATTTTTCGTTCCAAAAATCGGAGTTGCTCTTGGGACGGCTCGTAAACTTGCAGCCGTGCTGGTGCCAAAAGCACCCATTAATAAAAACCACAACTCCGTATTTGAGAATAAACAAGTCAGGCGAGCCCGGCAAATCATGGCGATGGAGTTTGTAACGGAATCCGGCGCGAAAAAGCGCTTGACGCACCATCATTTCGGGCTTGGTATTCTCCGAACGGACCGCTTGCATCATCTGCGAGCGGTTCATGGGGGTGCGCTTTTTTTGACGACGTTTCAAGATAGCCCCAAAGTGAAATAGCATCCTTTATGAGCTAATGTAGCACTTTTCCGGTTCATGGGTGCGTTTTTTTTATTATTGTTGTTATATTCGTAAAAAAGAAGGTCTTTTATGTCAATAGGAATACCCGAAATCATCCTGGTCGTGGTGGTGGTCTTGCTCTTGTTCGGGGCCAAGCGCATTCCTGAACTGGCTCGTTCGCTCGGCCGTGCCCAGAATGAGTACAAGAAGGCAAAAAACGCCCTGAAGGAAGAAGCCGAAGACTTGCAAAAGACAGTCGAAAAGGCTGCCGAAGCCGAAGAGAAAAAGGATTAGCAGGTTCTGACCTCCAGTATGCCCAGCCAGCAGGATCAGGAAGCCAACTTGATTTCTCACCTTGAGTCGCTCCGGCAAATGCTGTTGCGCTCGCTTGCAATACTTGCTATCGGAATTATCCCGCTTTTTTGGGCATCACCCTACGTTCTAGACTGGTTTTGTGCACAAATCGCACTGCAAGAAGGAATCAAGCTCCATTATTTTTCACCGATGGAAGTGTTCCTGCTGCAAGTCAAAATTGCCGCTCTCCTCGATTGCGTTGTATGCTCCCCCGCCATCGCGTGGAACATTTGGCAGTTCGTACTCCCCGCTCTTTACGACAACGAAAGGAAATTTGTCCGTTCTATCGCATGGCTTACCAGCGGCTTGTTTATTGCGGGCGTAGCTTTTTGCCTTGTCGTGTGTTTCCCGTTGGTCGTACGCTTTGGCATGAGCTTTGCGGAGGAAACGTTACTGCCGGTTTTCGGCGTGTCAAACTTGGTCAGCCTTTCGCTTTGGCTTTCGTTTGCATTCGGTTGCATGTTCCAGTTCCCGCTGGTGACGTATGCGCTTGTGCGCGCCGACGTGGTAAGCTACGAGACCGTCTGCAACAAACGCCCCTACGTGCTAGTGGGCATTCTGCTGCTTTCGGCACTCCTTACGCCCCCCGACATTGTGAGCCAGCTGATTCTCGGCTTGCCGTCGTATGCCCTGTTCGAGGCGGGCCTGCTAGCCGCGAGGCGCTACAGGGGTCGCCCCCGCTAAAGGTCAGTCCAGAATGCAGCGGATCATGTAGGCATCCACTTTCAGGGCATCGTCTTCGTAGCTTATATGGCTGTTCGAGTCTGCGTGCACGACGTTCCCTGTGCTGCTCGAATTTCCAGAACCGGTAATCCAGTAGAACATATTCGAAATATCGTCGTTCCCCGCCAAATTGGCGTTGAGAGGATTGGTCATGTTGGTTGGGGCTCCTTCGCGTGGGCCGAAATAGTCCATGTCAACAAAGCCCCTCCGTTTAAGAGAAAGCCCGTACAAATTGGTTAGCGTACTGTTGTTGCGCGAGATGGAGAACAATACGTCGAATCCTTCTGTAGTCAAGTTTGTACTGACGTAGTCAAAGAGCGTTGTCCATTCCGCTTCCGACGGGATGTGCGTCCCCTCTGGGCAAATATCCGAACCATTGCCGAATGCGTCGTCCCATGTATAGTAATAGTAGTACGTATGGAGAAATTCTTCCGGATAGTGCGTCAGCAGGTACCCTTCGCTGGAGTAGGCGGTTTCTAACGTGTAATGCAGTTCGCGGTTCAGCCATTTCTGCGTTCCGAAGGTCAGGACTCCGTAGACTTCAGAATCGCGCTTGTCGACGATACTGTCGCGAATGATGGGCACCCAGTTATAGCCGTTGTTGACGTTGACGCATACGTTCGTATCCTTGCCGTTATAGGTGTAATTGGTCTTGCGGTTATCGTTGCATACGTTATCTACGCACACGCATGTGTCAATGCCATTAAATCCTCGGGCACCTAGACGATCCTTGGTACATTTCCCCAGGTAGTCCGCAATCGTTCCCGTGCCCCAGTAATTCGCTTTACCATTGAGGCCCTTGCGACATACGTAAACGTCGTTGCCGTGCATCACAGCCTTGTTAAAGATTGCAGACCGGCAATATTCCCCTAAAATGGAGTCTATCGTTGTCATGGCGTACCATTGCCCTTTATTGTTGTATGCAGTGGTATCGCAAACGTACTCCGTTCCCTTGTATATTTTCGTTATGCCTTCGTCTGAATTGCAATTGGAGAGGGCCTCAGTCAATTCCGCTTCCATCCATGTTCCAAAATCGCATTTGTACAAAATTCCGTCTACTTCTGTTGTGAAGGTTTTTTTATTGGGGCAATATCCCAGACGTTCTTCTTCGTCGGTCGCCTTCGACCATTCATACTGGTTGCTGTATTTGCAGAAGTAGGAAGCTCCCTTGTACTCGCTTCTATCGGCAAGGTTCTCTTTCGTACAGTTGCCCAATGCAGAGTCCAAAGCGTCAAGGGGATCCCAGGCATAGTCGGTGCATATATAAGTGTTCGGGCCGAATTTGCTGATACTGCCATTATTGTCTGTTTGGCAAGCCCCTAGGATTTCTTCTGAACTTTTTTGTTTCCAGTAGTTGTTTATGCAAGTGTAGATATAACCACGTTCGTCCTGACGTACGGAATCCTGCAACTTATTGGTGCATCCTCCAAAATCCAACTCTACCTGCGAACTTTTTTGCCAAATTGTGCCGTGGCAGGTATAGGATTCGTTCTTGAACGTGCCTATTTTGCTCTGGCGAGTCGAATCACATTCTCCAAGTACATCAGTAATATTTGCAACAATCCATCGCGTACTATCGCAAATATAGTAGGTAACTGAATCCGTTTTAGCAAACGTTCCATCGAGTTTTGGAGTACACAGTCCCAGTTCCGATTCGGGGAAAGGCAGCCTAACCATACCTGTATCCATACAGGCATAACGAACACCGTTTACGACATATTCCTCGTGGAAATTTTTCTTGGTGCATTTGACGCCAGCATCTTCAGGAGTTGTCAATTTCCATAGTCCGGACTTGCAAATATAAACAAGAGAATCTATCAAATACTTTTCACCCTCTTCGCTTACTTGACAGGAGCTTACTCCATTGGATGCCACCCATTCGCCATTACTACAGATGTAGTTCAATTTTTTGGAGGCAACATATATCGAAGGATAATTGTAATAACCATCTTGATTGCAATCGGGCAAGTCTGCGGTATCCTGGACAATAGTCCGATACTTAATGCAACGTAAAGAATAAAAACTCCGTTCATTGCTCATGATCTGTGAAAAGTGGCCGAGCGAATCCACCACAATGGCGTAATTACCATAAGCCAAATACTGAGCCGAATCCCCAATGGCACTACATTCTAGCGTATCTCGTTTGAAACAGATTCCGGCATAGGAGAATGAACTTGGATGTACTTTCTTTATATATTCCCAGTCAGAAATTGTTGGAATCGAATATCCTGCGGGGCACATTTTTTCTGCATTTTTTAGCATATAGAGCCGACCATACGGTTTGCAGTTCGAATCGTCGTATGCATAACAGGTACTTTTGACCGCAGAGTTCTTTATATTGATGTTCTCAGTTGTCCAAGTATAGATCCCAAGCGTACGTATCTTGTAGACGTCCCCAGTAATAGAATCAACAAATTCGTCATCTATGGGAGTATTAATGTGGATGTCCTTGGCATCGGAATCGATAATCGTTGTAGCGCTGGTGAGAGAACCAGAACTGGATGAACGGGATTTTTTACCCGAACTGGATTCCAGTTCGCTATCCGTAGAATCAGCAGAACTCCCGGAATCGTCTCCGCATGCAGAAAATGCAAAGAGCATTACTATCAGCAAAAAAAATATTGGCATACCCACTATCCTTAACAATCAACACACCATACGGCTTACAATGTAGAAAACAATATGTTTTTGTCTATAAAAAAACATACCGTCGAATAATGCCGGTTCTTTTCAGGCATATTCTTCGGTATGTAAGTTTTTTTTAAGATAGAATTCTTTAAAAATTCACCCTGAATGTCTTCGACATCCCCGGATAAACCACGTGGACGAAGGCTATGCCATTTGTCGGCATATCCTGCAACTCAATACTGTGCTCGCCACGCAAGGTCTTTACCGCAACACGTTTGCCGTCGATACCAATTACGTAGACTTTCGCATTGGCGGGGACTGCCTGCGAGAACACCAAAGACCACGTTCTTGCGCCCAGATAAATCAAGTTCACACGGTTCGATACAGGAATTGCTGCAGCGATCTTGGACGATTTCTCCACAATTTTCCAGACCAGTACAGAATCCTTGTAGTTCTTGATTTCGTACAAAGTTGTATCGTAGTGGAGTATCGCCTTCGCATAGTACACACCCGGTTTCTCGTGTGTGGCATCGATATAATCAACCGCAACTTGCTTGGGAACATTTTCAAGTTTTACAGAATGCTTTGTATGATCATATTTGTATTCGGTCTTTTTATTCCATTTGACCTTCGAAAGATTTAACGTATCCTTGTTGATTGTCCATTCCAGGCTGTCCTTGAAATTGGGAATCTTGTACAGGGACGAGTCGTACTGCAATGTCACATAAGCAACGTATGTTCCGGGAATTTTTTCCGAAGCATTGTGATAAATCGCCGTCACCTCTGCGGGAAGCCCTTCCAGAGCCACAGACTTCGTTTTCCCATCATACGTGAACGGCGAAGTATAATCCCAAGCAACCTTCGAGAAATCTAAATCCGCTTTCTCTATGGCAATCAAGTGTACCCAAACCGACTTTGCAAAATCACCCGATTTAACGGTCAGGACTGCCATTGTATCGTTGTTCAATGCTTTAAACGACACCGTGTCCGCATTCAATGAAACCTGCGGCACATTTGAAGTCCAGGTCACGCTTTGGCCTAGAGCGTCCTTCAAAGCAACAACGAATGCGTTATCAATTGAGTCGGCATGTACATAATCACTATCCGACGCTGCCAAATAAACAGGCGTTGCGCCGAGAGCGCTAATCTTGCGAACGGCTTCCACCGGCGACTGTGCGAGAGTTTTCAACTGCGGGTAATATCCCTTGACGGCAACCCAATTTTCAGAACTCAGCATGGCAGGCAAGGTGTCTGTAATCAAACCGGCCGTATGGAGTTTGTCGAAGGCATCGTTCGTGTCAAGGATTTCCCATTGATTATCAACCACCACGCTATCCCAAGCATCTGCAAAATAACGCTCGTCATTCTTGCCAAAGAAACTGCCGTGGGCCAAGGCGGAGCTAATTGCATAGGACGTGGTTTGTCCAAGAGGGTTCCCGACAATGCTCCCGTATTTCATATTCTCTGCATCACCATCGACTACGACAGAACCACCGTTTATGGCATTCTTCATGATTAGTGTATCGCCGGAGAAACCGATAATTCCGCCTAGCCAAAGTGTCGGCTGCGAAGCATCTGTATAGATAGAACCATAATTGGCCACATTTTCCAGCGTCAGTTCATGATTGTGCGCAAAGCCAATCACACCACCGATTCCCACAGGGTTTGCCGACAAGGATGTCGTTTCATAATAGATATCCCCTATATTGACGGAGTTGTCCATTCGGGATTTAAGCCTTGTTCCATCTGCCGTTGAAATGTACCCTACAAGCCCGCCAACATAGTCGGAATAGACGGTTATGCTTGAATCCTGTGGCGTGTCCATTCCATAACCAGCATGAATGTGCCCTGAATTGTAGGAGTTGTCCATCCTCAGCACGGTACTTAATCCAACTAGGCCGCCCATGTACAGATTTTTTGAATAGTTAGCCGTTTTTGATGCGTAGATATCAGCTTCGTTTCCGCATTTGTCAATTGTTACGGATGTATCCTGAATAGTGTTGGACAAACCAGCAATTCCGCCTACAAAAATGCTTCCGCCATGGACTCTTATTTCGCCGCGATTGACGCAGGATTCCATATGCGCCGTATTTGCAAACGACACAATTCCTCCAACATAGGAACTCTCTCCATTGGGAATGTTCACTGATATGCTTCCTGTATTCGTCGCATCTACGACATTTATTTTCATGCTTGAGTCATCAGCGAAAATACCGGCAATATAGGCCGTTGCATTTACGGTGTCGGCTTCAAGTTTGATTTCGCCTTCGTTGGTGACCGATACAAGTTCCAACGAATCTAGATTATAGATGTCTATATAATTTGAAATAATGCCGCCAATTCTAATATCATAGCAGTTCGATTGTACGTTGATGTTTCCCTTGTTCACAAGTTCAGATGCATGCCCATAGGAATATCGTCCAAACAAGCCGCCGACATCGTTATCAAAGCCCTTTTCGCATTTGACATCAATGGACCCCTCGTTAGAAACATTTTTAAGAACTTCATCTGTTGAATAAGCGTAAAGCAAACCGGCAACACCGCCAACAAACGCTTCGCCGCCTTCGAAGCTGACCTTTCCCTTGTTATGGTTGTTTACAAACTTTGAGTTACTCGTGACGACTCCGAAAAGTCCTCCAACAAAATAGCCATCGCTTCCTTCTATGGCGCCTTCGTTGGTATTGTTTTCGATAAAGGAATTTGTCACCACGCTTCCGACAATACCACCGGCATTTTGAACCGCCGACGTTATTTTGGCGCGGTTTGTGTTACCGGAGACGGTGGCAACGCCCGAAAATAGTACAGCAGCAATGCCGCCCACGCTAGCCGACACTCCATTGGTTTCTTCCGCAATCAAGGTTCCTTCAACTGTATTGTCCTGCAAATATAAATAGGAGGGACCCACAGTTCCTAATATACCTGCGGTATGGCTCTTGCCCTGGATTGTCCCGTTCACAGAAATGTTACGGACTATCGCCACATTTCCACTAATATGAGAAGACAGAGCTACGGCTATGCTTTGTCCACCAGTACGAATGTTCACATTTTCAAGGAAAAGATTTTCAATGATTACCGTATCACCATTGGTAGCTGAGACTACCGAGAACAGACTTCCTTCGGAATTCCCAGTGGTGTCGTTAAAGTAAAGGTTTGAAATTTTATGATTGGCTCCGTTGAATTTGCCTTTGAACCCTTTAATTGGAGTCCAGTTGCCTTTTGTCGGGCCACAAACAGAACTCAAGTCCAAGTCATTCGTAACCTTGAAGGCGAGGCGAGCTCCATTCTCGTCTAGCCGAACTCCTTTATATGTACTTGCATTGGCAAGGGCATTCCTGAACTGCAACAGTTCCTCTACCGAGGATATTGTAAGCGGATCTTCTACAGTTCCGCGGCTCCCTAGTGAAACCACGTTTACGACAATCTTCTTCACGGCGTTTTCATTTGAAATGTACAAGGTGTCTTCGTCCAAGGAATAGGGAGTAGCCATAGAATCATTGATAAAAACCATATTGCCAAATGCAGCGTTTGCGCTTACGTCATTCCCGGAGGCATCCTTGAGTAAAAAGCGAATCGTGTCCGTTACAGACGAGGCCTTGTCATTAGCCACAAAGAAAATCGGAGTAGATGCGATAGCCTGCGCATCACGAATTTCTTTTATAGGGCTTTCTGCAAGGGCTTTGATTTGCGGATAGTAACCTTCTTTATAGATCCAGAGGGAATCGCCCAACGATTCAAGGACATTGCCCGTAATCAGGCTGTCTGTTCTAAAAGCGTTTTTTGCGTTCTGTGAGAGCAGTGTCTCGGAATATTCGATATAATTCAAACTATCGTAAATGGCAAATGAGTCGGGAGTACCGACGCTTAAATTTGCTGAGACATCTCTAATTGATGCGTCACCGCTGATTTTTCCGCTAAAGCCGCCTGCGCGGCCAGCATAAATAACGCCCGCATTCATGTTGTTGTTGGCGTATAGATTAATATTGTCGCTATACCCGACAATGCCGCCTGCATAAAGTGAAGCAGAAATAGTACCTACGTTGAGAGTCTGAGAAATCGTCCCATAGAGATTATTCTCGTTTTTAAGTTGACGGCCAATAATACCGCCTGCAAAATCGGGTGCAAATATACTCCCGGTATTTACACATTTTGATATGTTCTGTTCGCCCATCCAGTGTAATTGTCCCACGATCCCGCCTGCAACAGAAGGCGCTTGGACGTATCCAGAATTAAATGAATTCTCAATACTGAATTCTGCGTCCCCGGCAAAGCCGACGATACCTCCAGAGATTCTGCCAGAAGTCACGTATCCCTTATTGATCAGGTTATTTAATTTGGCTGATTGTGCTGACGAAAACTGAATGCCAGCGACAATTCCTGCCGCAGTATCGGAGGCTGCAACAATGCCGAAATTTGTACAGCCGTCGATTTTTACCATGGCCCCGCTTGCGATGCCAATAATCCCACCTCCATTACCCGCTGAATTCACATATCCTTCGTTCGTGCAATTCTTGATGCCCCCGCCATCCGGATAAGATGCATTTATTACAAATCCAACAATGCCACCCACATAACCCTTACCAGTTACACTTCCTTTATTCTTACAGTTAGATATTATCACATTTTCAACAGCCTCTCCAACAACAGAACCCACGTACCCATTACGGTCCGAACTGATTTTGGAATTTTCGCCTATCGTCAAATTCGTTATTTCAACTGGTATGGCATCATTATTATAAACGACTCCGAATAAACCGGACGCCCCGATAGAAACATCTCCTTGAGCTGGAGAGGGCTCATTGATGTAGAGGTAATCTATAGTTTTCCCATTGCCGTCAAAGTTTCCTTTGAACGGATGCTCATAAGTGCCAATTGGAGCCCAGCTCCCAACATTTTCGCCACAAAGGGAACTCAAGTCCAAATCCTGGCTTAATTTAAAATAAAGACCCGCAGCCCCAGCAGAAACATCGGCTCCCTTAAAGGTACCGCTTCCGGCATTCACTGCATCCCGCAATAGCGCCAAATCATCTTCGCTGTCAATTGTCAGCGGATTTTCGGCCGTTCCAAGTTCTGCAGCAAAAGCCGCACACGCCAGTATCAAAGCGAATAGGATCCATTTTTTTGGCATAACATTTATCCTTTATATTCAACATAGAATATACCTTTTTCATGGAAAAAAATCAAAAAGAGTGTCTAATTAAGCCGTCATGGGCTTTGAATACAAAGAAATACGCGAAATTTCGGTGCCAAGCATCAGTTCAAACTTGTCAAAATGGGGGGGGATAATATCGGGTCGTACTTATTCTATATTAAAGCATACACTTTACAGATTTGAAAGGAAAGGCCATAAGCACTTGGAATTATCATTAGGAGAAATTTAATGCACATTCTCGAAAAGATTAGTGAATTCGTTGGAAAGTGGATGGCGGTCGTGGTTTTAGCCATCACGGCGCTCTCGCTGTTCGTCCCGAAATCGACCCTCTGGATTGAACTCAGTTGGGTGAACTACCTGCTGATGGTCGTGATGTTTGGCATGGGCCTTACGCTAAAGTTGACCGACTTTGCCCTTGTATTTGCGAGGCCGAAAGAAATCACCATCGGGTGCGCAGCGCAGTTTATCGTGATGCCGGCACTCGCATTCGTGCTTTCCAAAATTTTCGGGCTCGATGCCGCGCTGATGGCGGGCGTCGTTCTCGTAGGTACGTGCCCGGGCGGGACATCCAGCAACGTCATTACCTATCTCTCAAAAGGCGACGTGGCGCTTTCTGTGGGCATGACGAGCGTGAATACGTTGCTTGCGCCTGTGCTGACTCCGGCGATTACGTACTTGCTCTTACGCACGACCGTGAACGTAGATGTTATTGCGATGTTCCTTTCTATTGTGAAGGTCGTCATCGTGCCGATTGCGCTTGGGTTTGTCATCAACAAGTTCTTTGGCAAGTGGACCGCCCGCGCAGTGAAGGTTTTGCCGCTCGTTTCCGTAATTGCGATTGCAATGATTGTGGCCGCAGTCGTCTCGCACAATGCCGCGAAGATTCTCTCTACGGGCGCTATCGTGTTCGCCGTGGTGATTCTTCATAACCTGCTGGGTTACGGCTGCGGTTTTGGTCTCGGGAAGCTGCTGAAATTCTCAGCACCCAAAACGAAGGCGCTCTCCATCGAAATCGGCATGCAGAACTCCGGACTTGCGACAAGCCTTGCAGCAACTGCATTCTCGTCACTTGCCATGGCGACCGTCCCCGGCGCCATCTTCTCCGTATGGCACAACATCTCCGGCGCAATCCTCGCAAACATTTACCGCCGAAAAGAATAACCCCGTTTTGTCACGCCCGCCACCCACCCTTGTCATTGCGAGTTCCCTTTTTTGCCAACCCATTTCTCTATTTGTCATTGCGAGTTCCCTGTAAGGGAACGAAGCAATCTCCAGCATAATTATGACCATTGAATACAAAAACACCCACGAATTTTCTGAACAAGATTTAAAGGACCTCTTCCTCTCCGTCGAATGGTCCTCGGGACATTTCCCCGACAAGCTCGTCATTGCGATGAAGAACTTCAAGACCGTCATCTCGGCTTGGGACGGCGAAAAGCTCGTCGGCATGATTTGCGCGATGGACGATGGCATCATGAACGCCTACGTGCATTACCTGCTCGTGCGCCCCGAATACCAGGGCAAAAGCATCGGCAGGGAACTCGTGGAACGTGTCAAGGAAATCTACAAGAATTACCTGCGCGTAGTCGTGGTCGCCTACAACGAAGAACTCTCCTTCTACGAACATTGCGGCTTCAAGAAGGCCGATGACGCAAGCCCTATGTTCATTACCAGTTTGTGGACGTAGGTTCCTTTTTTACCCAATAGCCGCCAGTCTTTTTAGAACCACGGCGTTCAATAAGTTCTTTTTTACGCAAAGACGAAACAACCTTATCAAGTGTGTCAATAGGCATTTGTAGTCTGCCAGAAAGTTCTTTTATCATAACTCCAGGTCTTTTTGTGATTTCCAGGAACACTTTCTGCTGTGTTTCATTTAGTTCAATTTTTAATCCGCCACTTAATCCGCCATTTAATCCGCCACTTAATCCGCCATTCTTTTCTCCTTCTGGCACATGATCTGTCAACGGAATCTCCGCTATAAAAATATCATTATCTACAAATTTGGGTTTTAGCCCAGAATAAATTTCGCACAGGTCACTAATTTTACGGATACCCGTACCAAGGTATTATTCCGCAAACCCCATCTGGGCAAACATTGTGGCAATATGCGGATTCTTGGGATAAGAACATAGTTGAGACGCTATTTTCTCGTACGCAAAGGGCTTATTCGCATTATTCGTCACAAGCTTATCTTTATAAATAACGAGTGTTGTTGGAATCGGATTCATGTATTCACGATGAATCAGCATATTCGCAATCACTTCTCTAAAAATCTTGTCACGCAAAGAGAGTCTTGTTTTCCCATCCAAATAGAATTTGTCAGGGAGATGCTTTTCGATAAACCCGTTCAGCAATTCGTAACCATCAATCAGATTGCATGTGACGGTCAAGCGATCATCGTAGCGCATCAGGTCTTGTTTGCGGACTATTGCTTCAATTTTATAATATGGCAAATAACTCGAAATCGCTTCGTCCGTGCCGAACAACATAAGTGCAGCAAGTGTATAGCCCGACTTTCCAATGGTAGAATCATAGCGAATCAAACCAGCCGCTTTGAAAAAATCTTCCTTGTTCAACTTGAGCCACGGGTGATTGGACCTGCGAACTGGCGGGAACAAAGAAGTAGATCAATTTTTTGTCTTTGTAATCAACAACTTGCGGGTCTATCAAGTTCTGAGGATCCAATTTTTCAGGATTGTTGCTTAAATTCGCTATTTGCTTGCAAAGTTTTTCGACGCAATTGGGGTCAACGCCCTCAATTTTTTTGTCGTCTGTAACGCCAAGGACAATATGGCCCCCATTGCGGTTTAAGAACGCCGCAACAGATTCAAAAAGATTGTCGGGCAATGCAGTCTTTGCCCTCTTGAATTCGACCGTCAAGCTTTCGCCCTGATGAATGATTTTTTTCAATTCTTTTTCATCCATATCGGCACCCCTTTCATCCTCTCGGATAGCGTAGTTTAGCGCCGCATTTAGGGCAACGCAGAATCAGTTCCTTAAGCCGCTTGATTTCGGCATCTTTTTCTTCTAGAATTTTTGCAAAATTCCCAATAGCATTGTTTCCTCCACGATTGGGTGCACCATTAAATTTTCCGAATATTTCATCGAACATAATTATTCCTTATAAATTTTAGTTGAACGTCGCCATTGGGCGACATTTTGACAGGCCGTTGCGATTACGCTGAAAAACAGCGCACAACATGCCCTTGCTTATTTGTTATGTATTGAGATTTTCCACGCCTTGCGCGGAATGGGATGATCTTGCGATTCTGTTGGCGGGGGCTTTCCCCGGCGTTACCTGGCATGGCTTCCGCCACACACTCGAGCAGGCTGTTTCTCCTGCCAGCTATCCAACAGCATCAACAAGAAGGTTGATGGGCCCCGCCGCGAATGCACGTACGGACCCGAAAGTCTATGTCGACTGTCACGGGGATTATCGAATATCGGCTACAATATACACAAATTGAAAGTCTGCGTCAAGGGAATTCGCTAATCTACAATTCCCAATTTTCTTAGCCGGGAACGAATCGCTCCATTTCCGCGTCCCATTTTTTTAGAAAGCTCACTTGTTGTCAATCCTTGATTGTACAGCTGTTCCAGTTTTAAGTCATCTTCTTCGCTCCAAGGCTCATATGCTTTGGCATACAGCAGCTTCTGAGATTCCATATGGGACATGCCGTTATCCTGCTGAATAGTATCGCGCGATATTTGCACCGAACGCCCGGAGTTGCCAAGAAAATCCGTAATCGCGTCAACAAATCGTTGACCGAATTTTTCAATTTTCTTTTCTCCAAAACCGAATACGCCATACAAGTCTTCGATGGACAGCGGAGGCGTGCTAGACAGCTCTTTTAAGGTTTTGTCCGAAAGTACAACATAAGCAGGCCAGTTGTTCTCATCGGCAATATCTCTGCGCAACTTTCGTAATGCTTCAAACAAGCCGTCATCAGCGGCAACACTTTTGTCAAAAGCCGAATGAACGAATTCCTTCTTTTTTCGTTTCCGATCTTTTTCCGGTTCCGTCCTATCAGGAACAGCCAACTCAGCGATTTTCTTTCCCGAAAGGACTTCTTTACCGCTATCGGTGATTTTTAAATGGTTGGATTCATTGTAGGCAATTTCGACAAATCCCAAATGCAACATTTGCAATAGATAATCATGCCAATCTTTCAAGGTGACATCGGCTCCCGCACCGAACGTCTTGATTTTATCATATCCATTTTGCACAATTTCTTCATCATTGAAGCCTTTGAGAATTTGTGCCGTCATCGAGAAACCGATTTGCTCGTTCGTACGCTTTATGGCAGAAAGAGCCTTCTGCACCAAGATGGTCCCGTCAAAGCGGCGTGGCGGATTTTTGCAGACATCGCAATTTCCGCAGTTTTCGCTATCACATTCGCCGAAGTAATTCAGTAAAATTCGGCGACGACAAATCAGCGATTCTGCATATTCTTGCATTCTGTCAAGTTTTTCGGAGTTGATTTCCTTTTGTCCGCTTTCATTTACGAACCCACGAAGCGTTACGATGTCTTGATAACTATAAAACAGAACCGTTTCTGAAGGCAAACCGTCACGCCCTGCGCGACCAATTTCCTGATAAAAGCTTTCAATGCTTTTAGGTAGATTGTAATGTATTACAAAACGGACGTTGCTTTTATCTATTCCCATGCCAAACGCGATGGTCGCGCAAACTACATCAATCTTGTCATTTATAAAATCTTCTTGTACAGCATTTCGCTCTTCTGACGACATTCCTGCGTGATACGCTCTCGCTGCAATACCTGCATCAATCAAAATTTCAGCAATTTTTTCCGTATTCTTTCTGGAAAGGCAATAAATGATGCCCGATTCATTCGCATGCCTTTTGATAATGGAAAGAATTGCCTTCATTTTCTCTTTACCCGTATATCCACGGCGTACATCTAAACTCAAGTTCGGCCTATCAAACGAGCTGATAAAAACTTTATATGAATTTAAGCGTAATTGTTTGACAATGTCTTCTTTAGTCAGTTTGTCTGCCGTGGCCGTCAACGCCATTATACATGCTTGCGGAAAATCATCGTGTAAATTTCCGAGCTGGGTGTATTCCGGACGGAAATCATGTCCCCATTGTGAGATACAATGCGCCTCATCAATCGCAAACAAGGGGACGCGTAAATTTTGCCGCATCCAAGGAATTTCTCTTTGCAGGCGTTCCGGTGAAATATACAGAATCTTTAGCCGCCCTGATTTTGCTTGCGCCCAGATTTTGAAATTCTCTTCTTCGCTATTGTTGCTATTGAGAGCAGCTGCGGCAATGCCGCTAGCATTTAAGGCATCCACCTGGTCTTTCATCAAAGAAATAAGCGGAGATACAACCACCGTTGTCCCTTCAAGAATCAAAGCGGGAATCTGATAGCAAAGGGATTTTCCTCCGCCAGTCGGCATTAGCACAAGCGAATCGCAGTGCTCGAGAATATTCGCTATTATATCCTCTTGCATCGGGCGAAAGGAACTGTAGCCGAAGACCGTTTTCAGAATTTCAAGTGGAGTCATCTTTTTCACTCCTGCAAAAGTTCCAGCTTCAGTTTCCTTTTTTCCCAATCAGGCAGTCGTGTTTCCAGAAGCCGGTAAAATTTTTTGTCGTGGTTCGGGTATTTCAGGTGACACAATTCATGCACCACGACATACTCAATACATTCCTTCGGGGCGGCAATCAATTTGATGTTCAAGGTCAATATACCGCCTTTAGAGAGCGAACCCCAGCGGGTTTTCATGTCGCGGATTTGCAGGCGAGGAGACGTAGAAGAATGCGAAAAACGGACCATGCAAGCCTGAAAGACTTTCTCGAACTGCACCTTAGCACGCTCACGCAACCATTCATCAAGAAGTTTCTTCACAGTTGCGGGGCGAACATCCGCAGAAACAACCCTAATGAACCCGCCATCGATTTTCACCAAGCGTTCTTTACCTTTTTCGATTTTTAATCGATAACGGCGCCCCAAATACAAGTGCGTCTCGCCACCAAGATATTGCCTTGGAGGAGGCGCTTTAGGAAATTTTGCGAACCAGTCCTGCTTTTCAACAATCCACTGAGCCTTTTTCTGCACCTTCTGCGCGATTGCTTCGAGAGTCGCCCCTTGCGGAGCCCGCACCTGCACGGCGCTATCGGGCATTACAGAGATTTCCAGTGTCTTGCGATGGCAAAATTCAACCGCGTATACAATCTCGCGGTCTCCATATTTAACAACGTTCAGCTCATTCATGCGAACGTCGCCTTGCCACATTCATAATTTTCTCTTCCAGGGAATCAATATCCGCATTCGTCCAATCAAAACGTTCTCGGACACGAATAATATCGAATAATAACGTATCCAAATCGTCTCGCACTCTGTTTTGTGCGTCCGGATCGTTCCAGAATTGCACCTTGTGATGTTTTTTCAGCGCTTCAATAACAAATAAGGCTGTTTCTACGGCAAGCTGTTTTGCTTTTGCCGTATCGCACTTGTTCCCATACAAGAACGCTGTCAGTGCGACACCATAGTATGCGGCGGCATCTTCGTTTTCGCTGATTTCTGCCGGAACGTCATCACGTTTCTTGCTTTTGAAATTTTCCTCCAATCCTTTCACCTTGGAGAGATATTCATCTTCCGAAATCTTACCCGCCTGGAAACTATCAATGACATCCTGAATCATTTTTGAGAATTTCTCGTAGAAGGCGGGATCTTCTTCCATCTTTTCGGTTGCGGTTTTCTTGAGCATGTGCGCTATTGTATCAGCACTCGCCGCCTTGCCACGAGCATCATAGCTGCCTTTACCATCACTCAATATCTGGGTAAACTTCGGATCCAAAATATTCACAGGAGCCACAGTCTGCACCACATTATCCGACTGGATGTGCGTATCGAGCAACTTCTTGATTTTCGGTTCATACTCGCTGTAGTCCACATCGTCGGCATAGCGGTGCTTTACAGACACGCGCATGTCCGAGAACATCTTGAACTCCCTGCGGAGCCGCGTCATATCTTCGGCTGGGGTCTTTTCCAAGAATTTCTGCGACGACATCGCGATACTCAAGCACTTCCCGAAATCTCGCAGCGCCTTGTAGAAATCGTTACGGCGTTTTACATCGGCCAGGTGGCGCTCCATCTGTTCGGGGTCAGCCTTGTTCTTGACGCCCTTGAAAACATCCCACAGATTAGAACGCAGTTGCGGCAACTTGTCCACTTGTTCCGACACATCGGTCAGCAAGCCTTCCAAATCTTCGGGGTCAAAGCCTTCCAGCGCCTTGTACATCACAAGGGCCGTATCCAGGTTGTCGCGCACGTTGGCGTAGTCTACGATATAGCCGAAATCCTTCTTCTTGCCGTCTTCTTCAAATAGGCGGTTCACGCGGGCAATCGCCTGCAACAGCGTATGTTCCTTGAGCGTGCGGCAAAGGTACAGAACTGTGTTGCGTTCAGCATCAAAGCCCGTCAGCAACTTGTCACAGACAATCAAGATTTCCGGCTTACCTGGGCCCTTGAAACCATCAATAATCGACTTATTATACGAATCCTCGTCGCCATAGCGGTCCATCATCTTTGTCCAAAATTTCGTCACTCGGCCAGTCGGTTCTTCGCCCACTTCCGAATAGCCTTCGCGCTCATCGGGGCCCGAAATAATAACCTCCGAACTCACGGAACCAATTTCATCCAAGAATTCATGGTACAGAATAGCCGTTTCCTTGCTCGGTGCGACAAGTTGTGCCTTGAACGGAGTCCCCTGCCAGTTTGTACGGAAATGCTCGCTGATATCAAACGCACGCATATACACGACACGTTCCGCCTTGTTCAGCATCTCGGCTCGGGCATATTTTTTCTTAAGGTCCGCTTTCTGCTTGTTCGAAAGCCCCGCAGTAAAACGATCAAACCAAAGATCTATCGCCGCCTTGTCCTGCTTGAGTTCTGCGTGGCGCCCTTCGTAAAGCAAGGGAACCACGGCACCATCTTCATTTGCCTGCTGGATAGTGTAACTTGGCTTAATCATCCCGCCAAACTTGCCAAAGCTATTCTTCTCTTTTTTCATCAGCGGCGTTCCCGTAAAGCCGATATAGCAGGCATTCGGAAGCATCTGTTTCATACGCGCATGCAAGCTCTTGTATTGCGTACGGTGCGCTTCGTCCACTAGCAAAAAGATGTTGTTTGATTTTTCAACATATTGCCGCTTATTCAAAGCCTTGTCGAACTTGTTGATAACGGTCGTTATCACGGCAGAATTGTCGGACTCCATAAGGTTGAGCAAATTTTCACCCGAGGTCGCCTTGATGACCTCCACCCCACAATTTTTGAAGGTATCGTATATTTGCTTATCCAAATCCTTGCGGTCGGTAACCAACACAACTCGAGCATTCTTGATGTTGCAATCTGGATCATACTTCGAATCCAGCACGATTCCGTGAGCAAGCATCACCATCGAAAGTGATTTACCTGAGCCCTGTGTGTGCCACACCAAGCCGCCCTTGCGCTTATTTTCGTTATCAATATTCCGAATACGTTTTAACGCCGAATGGACCACAAAGAATTGCTGGTAGCGGGCAATCTTCTTTATTCCCTCATCGAACAGGGTAAAGCGATAGGCGATTT
>JAEERM010000056.1 GCA_016285835.1 Fibrobacter sp. | reverse complement strand
GCCGCTCCGAGCATGATTTTAGAATATTTCATCTTTCCAACCCTTATGGAATTAGTTTAAGGTTTCTGCATAAAGAATAGTCTTTTTTCAACAAAAAAAGCGTTTTTTTCTCTATTTTGGCATTTTTTGTGATAAAAAAAACACAAAACCGCCCAAAAAACGGCTTTACGCTTGATTTTTCTCAACTTTTCCCAAAAAAACACAAATTTCGGAGCACCCGCTTTTGTTTTTTTATACATTCAGGTTATGCAACCGCCAGCACTCAGACTATCGCATATCACCATTTCGAACCTCCGTTCCATACAAAACGAGACATTCCCTCTTAGCAGTTTTACGGCACTTATCGGCTACAACAACGCCGGCAAGACGAACATCCTCATGGGCATCCGATGGCTGCTGGCCAACTTTTCTTTGGACATTTCGTACTTTGACGACCCGAACCGCGCCGTAGAGGTGGAAGGAAACTTCGACGGAATCACCGATCAAATCTTGAACCGCCTGGGCGAAGAAAAGGCGCAAGAAGTGAGGCCCTTCATCAGCGGGTACGCCATGCGCATCAAGAAGGTGCAGCGGATTCCAGGAGAAATTCCAGATAACATAGAACTCTGGGCATACGTTCCGCCCAACAAGCGCGGCAGCGGCAAGAACAACAAGGAATGGGTGCGCGTCAACGAGAAGTTCGTCTGCGCGTTCAACCGCATGTTCCCCGAATCCATCGCCATCTGGGATTTCGAAGGCAACCGCGCATTCACCAAACTCCTGCACGAAATTTTCAAACCGCTAGAACGCCGTTATGGAGGCGAACTCAACGACGTTCTCGCACAGTTCAGCGAAATCCTTTCGCCAGGCAGCGATGAACGCGCCGAAGAACTCAAGGCATTTGACAAAGACGTGAATACGGCTCTGAGGCCACTTTTCCCAAGCGTCCATGTCGAACTCGACATCCCGATACCGACACTCGAGACATTCCTCAAGACGGCCACCATCAAGGTCATCGACGAAGACGACGGATTCCAGCGCGACATTTCCAGGATGGGAGCCGGATCGCAGCGAGCCATCCAGATGGCGCTCATCCGCTACCTCGCCGAAATCAAGAAGCACCACAACAACCATTACCTGAGCCGCACCATGCTGCTCATCGACTCACCCGAACTGTACCTGCACCCGCAGGCGGTGGAACTGGTGCGCGTCGCGCTCAAGAACCTTTCCAACGAAGGCTATCAGGTGGTGTTTGCCACCCATTCCGCGCAGATGGTCACCAGCGAAGACGTGAGCACATCTCTCCTTATCCGAAAGAACAAGGAACGCGGCACGTTCATGCGCAAGCGAATGGAAGATGCCGTCCGTCAGGTCATCCAGGATGCTCCCAGCCAGTTGCAAATGCTGTTCAGCTTATCGAACAGCAACGAGCTCCTTTTCGCCGACTACGTTCTGCTGACCGAAGGCAAAACCGAATGGCGCGTACTGCCCGCCCTTTTCGAACGCATTACCGGGCAATCCTTCGCGCTCATCAAGTGCGCCCTCGTACGCCAAGGCGGCGTGAGCAACACCCGCAAAAGCATGCAAGTCCTTGAAGCCATGGACATGCCGGCGCGATCGATTGTCGACTTGGACTACGCCTTTACCACGGCTACACGCGATGGGTTCCTCGAGGCAAACGACCCCGACATCAAAATGTGCCGCAACCTTTTCCGCGAACTCGCTTTCCACAACCATTTGCGCCTAGTGAACGGGCTCCCCGTCAACAAGCACAGCAATATCACCGCCGCCAAGGCCTACGCCATGATGGCCGCCATGCCCGAAGCGGAACGCCCCATCCGGAGCATCCACGCCAAGCTGCGCAGCCAGGGAATCTGGGTATGGACAAAGGGCGCCATCGAGGAGCACTTGGGTCTCGACGGCAAGAACGAAAACGTCTGGAACAACTTCATCGAACGGAGCAAGTCGCAGAACTTCACCCGCACACTCCCCGACTACGAAAGTATCGAGGAACTCTGCCACTGGATTATCGACGGCAGCAAGGCGTAAAACGCCGGGGCCTAAGCCCCGGACAACAACTACAGATTGTCAATCACCTGGTTGAACGCTTCAACCGGGCGGAGCCACTTTTTCAGGAGTTCCGGCTTCGGCAGGTAATAGCCACCGATGTCGGCGGGTTTGCCCTGTTCAGCGGCAAACGCAGCAACAATCTTCTGCTCGTTTTCGGCGAGGGCCTTCGCGACCGGGGCGAACTTGGCGGCAAGTTCCGCGTCGTCCTTCTGGGCGGCGAGAGCCTCTGACCAGTAGAGGGCCAGGTAGAAGTGTGAACCACGGTTGTCGAGTTCGCCGATCTTGCGGGCCGGTGTGCGGTTGAATTCGAGAATTTTCCCGTTCGCCTCGTCGAGCGTGTCGGCAAGGACCTTGGCCTTGGCGTTACCGGTTGTCGAGGCGACCTGCTCGAAAGCGGGCACGAGTGCGAAGTATTCACCGAGCGAATCCCAGCGGAGGTAGTTTTCGGCGAGGAACTGCTGCACCTGCTTGGGGGCGGAGCCACCTGCACCTGTTTCGAAGAGTCCGCCACCGGCCATGAGCGGCACAATGCTGAGCATCTTGGCAGACGTTCCGACTTCGAGAATCGGGAAAAGGTCGGTGAGGTAATCGCGCATCACGTTGCCCGTTACGCTGATGGTGTCGAGGCCAGCCTTCGCGCGGGTCATCGTTTCCACGATAGCATCCTTCGGGCTCATGATCTTGATGCTGAGACCAGAGAGGTCGTGATCCTTCAGGTAGACTTCCACCTTCTTCTGGATTTCGCGGTCATGGGCGCGCTTCGGGTCGAGCCAGAAAATGGCGGGCGTATTGCTTACGCGAGCGCGCGTGACGGCGAGCTTGACCCAGTCGCGAATCGGGGCGTCTTTCGCCTGGCACATACGGTAGATGTCGCCGGCTTCGACTTCCTGCTGCAAGAGCACTTCGCCGTTTGCATTCACGGCGCGGATGACGCCCTTTGCTTTAGCAATAAAGGTCTTGTCGTGGCTGCCGTATTCTTCGGCGCCTTGGGCCATGAGGCCAACGTTCGGAACAGTGCCCATCGTTTTCGGGTCGAAGGCGCCGTTCTTCTTGCAGAATTCAATGGCAGCTTCGTAGATACCGGCGTAGCAGCGATCCGGAATGCAAGCCTTGACTTCTTGCAGTTTGCCTTCCTTGTTCCACATGCAGCCGGAGTTGCGAATCATCGCAGGCATCGAAGCGTCGATAATGATGTCGCTCGGAACGTGCAAGTTGGTGATACCCTTTGCGGAATCAACCATCGCGAGGTCCGGGCCAGCGGCCAAAGCAGCATCAATTGCGGCCTTGACTTCGGCTTCCTTGGCGTTGCCTTCCAGGCGCTTGTACAAGTCGCCGAGACCGTTGTTCGCGTCAATGCCGAGTTCCTTGAACAGGTCGGCATACTTCACGAAAACATCCTTGAAGAACACGCGCACGAACGCACCGAACAACACTGGGTCCGAGACCTTCATCATAGTGGCCTTCAGATGCACCGAGAACAGCACGCCTTTCGCCTTGGCATCGGCCATCTGTTCGGCAATAAACTTTTCAAGAGCGGCCATGCGCATCACGGTGGCATCGAGGATTTCGCCTTCGAGGAGCGGCTTGGCAGCACGCAATTCCGTGACAGTGCCAGATTCATCCACAAATTCAATCTTGAACGTGTCGCCCTTCGCAAGCGTAATCGACTTTTCGTTGCCGTAAAAGTCGTTCGCCTGCATGCTCGAAACATGGGTCTTCACCGATTCGTTCCACACGCCGTTGCTGTGCGGATTCTTGCGGGCATAGTTCTTCACGGCCTTGGGAGCGCGGCGGTCGGAATTGCCCTGGCGCAGCACCGGGTTCACGGCAGAGCCCTTCACCTTGTCGTACTTGGCACGGATGGCCTTTTCTTCATCGTTTGCAGGAGCGTCTGGGTAATCGGGCACATCAAAACCATTCTTCTGGAGTTCAGCGATGGCGGCCTTGAGCTGTGGCACCGAAGCCGAAATGTTCGGGAGCTTGATGATGTTTGCGCTCGGATCCAGCGTGAGCTTGCCCAGAAAATCAAGGTCGTCGCTCGCCTTGCCGAATGCAGCCAAAATGCGGCCCGGCAGGGAGATATTCTTGGTTTCGATATCGATATCGGCAGCCTTTGCAAAACCGCGCACGATGGGGAGCAAGGATTGAGTCGCCAAGAACGGCGATTCGTCAGTCAGGGTATAGTAAATCTTAGTATTCATACGAATATAAAAATAGAAAAAATGGATTGAAGAAATTCCTCAAATGGTTTAGACGTTTCTAGTGCGAATGAAACCAACAGGCCTCCTTGTGCATCCAAATACTCGAAAAATGGATAATTCTTTCTATTTTTAGGTTGCGTTTATGAAAAAGCTTTTGAAAATTTTCATCATCCTCATAATTCTTGGCGCTATCGCTTATGGCGTCAAGATGTTCTTTTTTTCGGAAACTGCGGTAAATGCAGCAGGCCCGCTCGTAAGCACCAAGGTCTCTCTTGAAACCATCGCCACAACAATCTCGGCGACGGGCACGCTCGAGCCGGTAGACCAGGTGGAAGTCGGCACGCAGGTATCCGGCGACATCAGCAAAATCTATGTGGACTTCAATTCCAAGGTCGAGAAGGGGCAAGTTATCGCGGAACTCGACAAATCCAAACTCAAGGCAACGCTTACGCAGGCAGAAATCGCCTACAAATCCGCCCAGGCAGATTTCAAGTTCAAGGAATCCACCTACAACCGCGTGAAAAAACTTTCCGAAAGCAATTCCGCAAGCGCCGTAGAACTCGAGACAGCCGAATACAACATGACCTCGGCCAAGCTCGCACTCGAAAGGAGCGAGAACGAGGTGAACCAGGCAAAACTCAACCTGAGCTATGCAACAATCAAGAGCCCAATCAGCGGTGTGGTGCTGAAGCGCGCCGTAGAAGTGGGCCAGACAGTAGCCGCCTCCATGAGCACGCCAACGTTATTCGTAATTGCGAAGGACCTGAGCCTGATGAAGGTCATGGCCGATGTGGACGAAGCCGATATTGGGCAAGTCAAGGCTGGCCAACGTGTAGAATTCACAGTAGACGCATTCCAAAACGACAAGTTCAGCGGCACCGTGCAAGAAGTCCGCCTGAGCCCGACAACCACAAGCAATGTGGTGACCTACACCGTCGTGATTTCGGCAGAGAATCCCGACCAGAAACTGCTCCCAGGCATGACGGCGACCTGCACTATCGTGACTCAAGAAATCAAGGACGCCGTGGCAATCCCGGTAAAGGCGCTCAAATTCACGCCCGCCGACGGCACTCCGATGGCAGAACCTCCCAAGGGCATGCGCCCGCCGCACCCCGAAGGCGACATGAAGGGCCCTCCCCCAGGAAAGTTCGGCCCGCCCAAATCTTTCAAGAAGCGCCCCGATGGCAAGAAACCAAGTGGCAACCTCGTATGGATCAATATCGACGGCAAGGCCGCCCCGCGCCCGGTCAAAATCGGCATCAGCGATGGCGTGAACGTGCAGATTCTCAAGGGTTTGTCCGTCGGCGATTCCGTCGTAACAAGCCAAGAAACGCTCGGCACTGCAAAATCCGAAAAATCTGGTGCATCTAGCCCCTTCATGCCTGGCCCACCGGGCAAAAAGAAGAAATAAGCCCCCGCCGGGAAAAAATCCGCTTTAGGAATATATATTATAGTAAGCGGCACCTGTCGCCTACTATAAGGAGTGTCCATGAAATCCCCTATTCCTAGCGCGGTTCTTTTAACCCTTGCCGGCATGGCATTCGCCATTCCCAAGCACGGTTTTGATTTCGTTGTCGGGGTCGATGGGGATTTCAAGGCAGCCAAGGCCGCAGCGGCCGCAACAAAAACAAGCGAAGGTTCGCACTTCATCATCTTTTTCCCCAACGGCGAATACAATCTCGGCACGCTCACCGGCGATGCAAACCAACTCACGAAATTCAACACCTCGCACGTTTCGTTCATCGGCGAAAGCACCGAGGGCGTCACCCTCTTCAATAGTTCCATCGAAGAAAGCATCAGCAAAACGGCCACGCTCCAGTTCAACACGGCCGACGACATCTACATGCAAGACTTGACTGTGCAAAACAAGAGCACTACATGTAGCGAGAATGCCTGCCGCCACGTGACCATACAGCAAGTCGGCGACAAGTATGTGTACAAGCGCGTGCGGCTCATTAGCGGGCAAGACACCTACTACACCAACAAGGGTGGCCGCACCTACTGGGACGAGGGCGAAATCCGCGGCACGGTGGACTTCATCTGCGGTGACGGTGACGTGTTCTTCGAGGGCACCAAGCTCGTACCCACGCGCAGCAAGGCTGTCATTACCGCAGCAAAAACCACCACCGAATGGGGCTACGTGTTCGACAACGCAGTCATCGAAGGTTCGTTCAACGACTACTTTTTAGGCCGCTCCTGGAACCATGCGAAAACAGTCTTCTTGAACACGCACATGAATTCCACACCAGATGCCTCAGGCTGGCAGAACCCTATCAACGAGGTTCCGCTAGTCGCCGCAGAATACAACAGCTTGGACAAGAACGGCAAACCGATGGACCTCAGCAACCGCCGCCGCGCCTACACCGACAAGAACGGAGGCTCGGCTAACCTGAACCCAGTCTTGAGCGAATCGGAAGCGGCCAAATACACGCGCGCAAACATCTTGGGCGGCACGGACTCCTGGGCACCGGAAAAACTGACCAAACAAGTCGAGGCTCCAGAAATTTCACAAAGCGGCAAGGCAGTCAAATGGAGCGACAACGAAGACGCCCTCTGCTGGGCGGTGTTCGTGAATGGCAAGTACTATTCCAACACGACAAGCAACAGCGTCAAGCTCGACAGCATTGCCAAAGGTTCCAAAATCTATGTGCGGGCGGCCAACTCCATGGGCGGCCTCGGGGCCAAGTCGAACGAAATCGTCACAGTCGCAGCGGCCGACACGAGCATCGCCGACAGCACAACCACCGATAATATCCCGCCTGTACCCGGCGACTCTGTCACCGTTCCAGGCGACTCCACCACACCTGTTGATTCCGTCACTGTCCCGAACGATTCAACGACGACTCCCAGCGACACGAGCATCACTCGGATTGAGAAGAAACATTACGCAGACCAGTCGCGCAGGACCCTGCACCTGTACACAATCAAGGGGCAGCGGATTCACAAAGGACGCAGCAAGGTCATGCGAGCCCTTTACGGGAAATAACGTCAAGCAACACAACGCGCAATTGCTGAATACAAAAAAGCTCCCTTGAAGGGAGCTTTTTCAAATTCACCGAAAGATGTTGATTATTCAACGCCGCACTTTGCAGGGGTGCTGAGTTCAAACACAAGCTGAGCACCTTTCTTAAGGCCAGACATCGGCACAGAGACATAGTAAGAGCCGTTCAACACAGTCGTGGTATTCACCGTACCAGAAATCGGTCCGTTCGCATTGCAGATAACCTTACCATTGTAGGCATCCACTTGAAGGAGAACCGTCACCTGACCAGCCGGCAAATCAATTTCACCCTGCTGTCCTGCCGTTTTAACGACGTAGTCCGGATGGTTTGAATCAATAGCCGTAATAGCACCGCACTGGACCGTCATCATACCATTGTCACCATTCTTGACGGTAACTGACGGAGCGTATGTTCCCTTGGCAGTCAAGACCGCTGATGCAGCATTGCCACCCTGAAGTTGATCGGACCATACATAAGTGAAATTCGCATCTGTAGAGGCGCAACCAGAAACAGTCCAAGTCACCGGAGTCTGCGAAGCGACATCAGCCTGGGTCACATTCGGATTGCAAACGCAACTCTTAATTTCAGCACCGGTCACATCGAGCGGAGTACACTTGATAGTATTAGTCTTTCCCTGGAAGCTAACAGTAACCGAAGCATCCTTGGACCCGGATGTTGCATAAGACACGCTATTGCTCGTATAGGTTTTTGTCTCCATTGTCGCAGGATTACCATCTTGGAAAGTCCAAGAATAGCTAGCCCCCGTCATAATGTTAGCAGAGACCTTGGAGTTATCGAAGGCAATCTTCCACTGCACAGAAGCTCCCTTCTTGATAGAATTCGTCTTCGTATTGGCAGCGCAAGTTCCCCACGCATTAGGATCCGCAGGAGCCGCCGAGGAGCTAGTCGTTGCATTGGATGTCGGCTGGAGACTAGGTGTCGAAGACGGATTATGCGTGTGGCCAGGAGATGATGTACTGCCAGGATTGCCCGAACTTGTCGGATTCTGCTGGAACGGATTAAAGGTACCGCTACTGCTCCTGTTAGTATAGGGACTATTTTGTTTTGGTGAAGAAGAACTGGATTCCGTGGGCGAGCCTTCGTTCAAAGAACCAGGCTTCGCAGCATTCACGCAAGATTCGTCGACATTAATCGTTTGAGTTCCATCAGGATTCAAAACAGTATCCGAACAAGAAGCAGTCACAGCTTGCAGGATAAAAGATTCTAAAGCTTCAGGATTCTCGTTATAGCTTGCCAGCTGCAATTCATCCAACACATTTGTTTCTACAATATCACCACTTCCACATGCCCAAAAGAGGCTAGCAAATCCGGCAACAGCCAAACCAGAAAAAAGTTTTCTATTCATATTAAACCTCATGGCTGAAAGATAACTAATTCTCAAAGAATGTGGGCATATGTAATCCTTTTTTTGCGATTGGAATCACATAAAATCGACTAAAACAGCCAAAAAAAGGAATTTTACCACCCAAGCATGCACTCAGCCGCCACAGAAAGGGTCACTTTCATCGGCGTCATCCCAGTCGTACTCGATATGGGGATGCCCATCGGCACATAGTAGTCCGTCTTGGTCTGGTTATTGATAGTGACCGTCAGCAAACCACCGGTCGGAACCTGGCAACTGAAGGTGCAATTCCCCCCATCATTGTTGTGCCAACCAGGTTGCATATTGAAGTAAACCGTAGATTCACCAGCCGGCATCGCAATCTTCGTATTCTGGGCCTTGAACTCAAATTCTGGATGGTCGGAGTCAATGGTTTTGACCGGATCGCAAGAGACCTTGAGGACCCCGTTATCCGAATTCCGGACAGTCACATCCGGTGCATAAACAATCTTTTCGTCCAAGGTCTTCGTAGCCGAAGCACCATCGCCGGTCATACCCTTTTCCCATTCGTAAGAGAACGTTTTGTCTTCGGAAGTACATTTGCTCACAGTCCACTTCACGACCGTCGCACCGGAGGCGACAGATTCCTTGGCGACATCAACTTCATCCTTGTCCGGAGTACACGTACATCCAGTAATGGGATAACCCATGACCTCAACAGAATCACATTTCACCTTTTGGGATTGACCATTGTACGTCATGGTCGCCCGAGCAGCAAATTTACCGGATTCCGCATAAGTGACATCCGTAGAAGTTAAACCAGCCGATCCCGTTCCCGAGTAGGAAGACGGTTCTGCATCGTCAAATTCCCATTCAAAGGAGGAATTCATCATGGCACGGACATTACCGCCGAACAAAGTGTTGCTCATGGTGAACTTCCACTTCAGGGGGACACCCCTAGAGCCCGGCTGGCCAGAATTTGCAACACAAGTTCCCCAAGGGACATTCTCTGGAAGGCTAGACGAACCAATAACCACAGTCTTTGACGAGGACGAACGGCGAATAGAGGAAGACGAACGCGGGAAAACCTTTGAAGAAGATGACAGCACAGGAATCATTCCCGGACGGCTAGAACTGCTATATACAGGAATCATCCCAGGGCGACTTGAGCTGCTATATACAGGAATCATTCCAGGACGACTCGAGCTAGAAGTAGAGCCAAACGGATTGAAACTGGAATAATTATTCCCAAATGGATTAAAACTGGAGGCCGGAAGAAAAGAGCTGCTCGAACGAGCCCGCGAACTGCTGGACGAATCCGGAGAAGTCGTATCCGAGACATAGCTGTCGTCCGGACGCGTTGCCGCTAGGCATGCATCACGGTTCAAGTCTCCCTCGCAATATGCCGAAATAGCCTGATTCACTAAACCTCTCAAGGCAGAGCCATCATCATCACCATCAAGAGCAAACTCCATGTATTCGTCTTCTGGGGTGTATACAGCCACCTCACCTGAACCACAGGCCCAAAACAGGGCCGCAAGCCCTACTAAAGCAAAACCATATGTAAGTATCTTATTCATAAGTACATCCCTGACAATAAAATACAAAAATATGGAACAACTGTGGACAAGTTTTACCGATTTTGTCTGGAAAATTTGTCCATAACACAACAACTAAGGAACACGAAGCGATTAGGATCAATAACCAATATCGGGAATATCTCCGTTCCGGCTCGATGACGACGAACTGCTCGACGGATTATCGGGGGTATCATCGTCTTCAGAAGAGGAACTTTCTTCTGGGCCGGCAACATAATGGTCTTGACTAATATAGATGGCATTCTGGGTGGAGCAAGTGACCTTGAGCTTTTTTCCCCCATAGAAGATGGAGACACTCGGCCCTTCCTTATTGCCCGAACTTGTGTACTTCACGCGGAAAGGCTTGACGGGGCCTTCGCCCTTGCCATCATCGACATTGCTATCGTAGGCCATGCCAGAAGCATCCTCAGGAGACCAAGCATAGCGGCCGTTATTAAATGTTCCCTCGTCGGGGTAATACGTCCATGTGACCGGTTCATCAATGGCGGCATTGTACTTATCCGGGCGACAAGACCCCGATGGCGGAGCAAGTTCCGAAGAAGAACTCTCCGGTATTTCGCTGCTGGAGGATTCTTCGCTGGAACTGGACTCTTCTTCACTGGAACTGGATTCCTCCTCGTCAGACGAAGAACTCGAGGATTCCTCGTTGCCAGGCCCAGGCTCAGAGGAAGAACTGCTTTCATCCGCAGGTTCCGCAGAAGAACTGGTCTTGGGTGCATCTTCCGAAGAAGAACTGGACTTCGCACCGGAGGACTGTTCCGGAGAGGCTGACGTCTCGATTACCGAGGAACTGCTTTCCTTGACAGAAGAACTGCTGGAATGCTCCTTGTGCGAAGAACTGCTCTTATTGGACTTTTTCCATTCGGGGCGACCTAGTGCAGGGTCCCAATTACACTTCGCATCCGCCTCGCAGGAATCCATCATGGCGTCAAGTTCTTTCTTGCTCATTTTTTCAAATTTTCCAACAGCAACCATGTCATCCGCATCCGGAGTGTATACATCCCCATTATCGCATGACCAAAATGCGATTGCCAAAGAAATTACACCAAGAATGCTAAAAATCCTAATTTTCATAATGTTCCCCTATCCCTCTAAATTTAAATTATTATTTACAAACGGGTTACGCATTTCTCTTTTTTTGCCCTAATATTCCCCATCAGCAAAAAAAAGTGACCCATTTCATCAAAAACGGACTCATTTATTCCAAATGAGAATATCTAATCCGCCGATTTTCCGGGTTCTTCCATCTTGCGCTGACCCGTGATAAACTGGTGGACGTATGGATTCGACGTTCTCTTGATTTCGTCGACTGTCCCCACTTCGATGATGCGACCGTTGTAGAGCATCGCGATACGGTCGGCCACCTTGAACGCACTCACCATGTCGTGAGTCACGACGACTGAAGTGACCCCGAGTTTGCTCTGCATGTCGAGAATGAGGTCATTGATGACGTCGCTCGTGATGGGGTCAAGGCCGGTCGTCGGTTCGTCGTAAAGGAGGATTTCCGGATTAAGGGCGATTGCCCGGGCCAAGGCGACACGCTTGCGCATACCGCCCGAAAGTTCAGAAGGCATCTTGGTCCTGAACTCGGGGACCAGGTTGATCATTTGCAGCTTTTCGGTGACCACGTTCTGGATTTGGCGTTCGGAAAGTTCCGGATGGTGTTCGCGGAGGGCGAACGCGATGTTCTCGCCGGTAGTCATCGAGTCAAAAAGGGCTCCCATCTGGAACAGCATGCCCATCTTGCGGCGAATGGTACGCGTATCGAAAAACTTCGGCGTACTGATCGTCACGCCATCGACCGACACCTCGCCGCCGTCCGGCTGGAGGAGGCCAATCATGTGCTTGAGGATGACGGACTTACCGCCACCGGACTTACCGATGATGACCATGGTTTCGCCACGCCGGATATCCAGGTTCACGTCTTCGAGAACCGTCTGTGAACCAAAGGACTTCTTGAGGCCCTTGAGACGGATAGCGATATCGTTCGGGTTAATGTTCACATTCGGCATAATCTTACCTGATTCCTCTAGAAGAACATGATAGCATCAAGAACAAAGTCAGCAACTAGAATCATGAGACAACTGGAAACGACCACACTCATCGTAGCGAGGCCGACACCATGCGCACCCGGCTTCGAGTTGATGCCGTGGTAATACGCGAGCACAAAGATAATCGTGCCGAACACAATCGACTTGATCATGCCCGACCACAGGTCCATATTCTCGAACAGGTACTGCATTCCCGTGTAATAGGTGTACGTTGTGATGTCGAGCGCGAGCACGCAGACAATCCAGCCCCCAATCAAGGCAAGCGCATTGGATATGGCGGTCAGGCAGGGAATCATCGTGAGGAACGCGACATAGCGCGGCATCGCGAGGTAGCGGTAAGTATCGAGGCCGAGAACCGTATAGGCAGACAGTTCTTCCTTCTCCTTCATCGAACCAATCTCGGCCGCAACAGCGCTCCCGACACGGCCGGAAAGCACAATAGCCGTAAGCAGCGGTCCAAGTTCGATGAGAATCATCTTGCAGGCGGCAGTACCGACAAACTTGTCCGAAACCAGGTTGTGAAATTCGAATTCGGCCATGACGGTCGCCACCATGCCCGTAAAGACCGAAGTCACAAAAAGCAACGGCAGTGAAGAAACACCGATGGAGACCATCTCCTTCACCAGCAAAGCCGGGTTCTTGTGGAGATAGCGAAAGCGCAACACCGTGTTGAACAGGATGCACAGGCACTCGCCGATGCTCGATATCGCACCGACAATAACCTTGCCCACCCAGGCGACTGGTCGCATAATCAAGAACATCAGCCACCCCAGTCCATCGGTCCGAAATCGCTACCGTCACCTTCGTCACGGTCGCTTTGGTAACTGGCCTCCATATCGTCGGTCCAGTCGTAGAAAGTCGTATATTCGGGCATGAAGCAAAGCTTGATGTCCTTGACGGAACCGTTACGGTGCTTGGCCACCATCAGTTCCGCATTGTGAATTTCGTCTTCGTGGTGGTTACGCACGTAGGGGCGGTCCACGAACCACACCATGTCGGCGTCCTGTTCGATAGAGCCCGATTCACGGAGGTCGCTCAACTGCGGGCGTTCGCGGCCCTTTTCTTCGACCTTACGGCTCAGCTGGGCGAGCGCGATGACCGGCACACTCAGTTCCTTCGCTAAAATCTTGAGACCACGGGAAATAGCACCGATGGCGACCGCACGGTTTTCTTCGCCGCCAGTCTTCATCAGCTGCAAGTAGTCGATGACGACCAGGTCGAGCTTGCCCTGACGCTTGAGTTTGCGGGTCTTGCTCATGAGTTCCATGATGCCGAGGTCAGCGTTGTCGTCGACAAAGAGCGGGGCCTGGTTGATAGGCGTAACAAAGGCAATGAGCTTGTTCATCTCGTCGCGGCTCAACTTGCCGTTACGCAGCCTGCTCTGGTCCACCTGCGCACGGGAGCACAAAAGGCGCTGCGCGAGCTGCATACCATCCATTTCCAAACTGAAAAAGGCGACATGCTTGTTGTAATCAATCGCCGCGTTCGCCGCAATCGTAAGGGCGAAAGAGGTTTTACCGACACCCGGACGAGCGGCCAGGATAATCAAGTCCGAAGGTTGCAGGCCGTTCGTCAGTTCGTCGAGTTCGCTAATGCCCGTGGGCACGCCCGTGATGCCGTCTTTGCGGTTGTTCAGGCGTTCGAGGAGAGGGGCCACGAACTTGTCGATAGGCCGGAGCGAATCCTTCACCTTCTGTTCGGCAATAGAAAAGATGGAGCGTTCCGCAGACTGGAGGACTTCGTCGGTATTGACGGTCGAATCCATTGCCTTTTTGATGGTATCGGACGAACTGCGGATGAGCCTGCGGAGCACGGCCTTGTCGCGGAGGTGGTCGAGTTGCCACGAGACGTTCGCCGAGGAGGCGACCGATTCCATCAAGTCGAAAAGATATTCCCTGCCACCGGCCAGCGTAAGCTTGCCCGCATGGTCCAGTTCGGCAGAAAGCGTAACAAGGTCTATCGGGGTGCCCGCCTTGTACAAATTGGTGAGGGCATTCCAAATAAGCTGGTGGCGTTCCATGTAAAAGAAGTCGTCACCGGAGATTTCGGCGGTCGCCGTTTCCATCACGGAAGGGTCGCGAAGAATACCGCCCAGCAGGTAGCGCTCGGCATCGGTATCCATGGGCATCTGGCGGCCTTCAAAATTCTGTGCAGTTCCGTTTTCTGCCATAAATCAAAATAAAATATAGTTACGATTACGTTTTCGGGAAACGCGACGAACGCGGAATGTGAACCTTCCACGTTAGCCACTTGAGCTGCTTGTCGTTGACCATCGTATAAGGGTCGGCAAGCGCCATCGCGGGCGCTCCGCCAAATTCCAAATCGGAGCCGGCCATGTCGGCGAAGGGCTTTGCCTTGCCGAACACTTGGTAGAACAAGGGTTCACCGAAGGTCACCACGAGTTGCGGCTGGATAAGCGCAATTTCTTTCGCGAGCATTTTGCGCAGCGATGTTTCGAGCAACGGGGAGATGGGGCGCGGGGCGCCCTTGAAAAAATACGTGACGCCGATAGCAGAGGCATCGACATTCAAGTTCGCAAACAGGCGGACAAGCATTTCGCCCGGCGCCCCCTGGAGAAACTTGGCGCAGTCCTCCCCCGGCTGCTGTGCGGGAAGCACGAACAGGAGGCGGGGGTTTTGCGGGCCCGCGTAGCGCGGCAGGTCCGCTGCGTGCGCATAGAGGACATCTTTCTTGAGCGACGTATAAAAGGAATCGAGGGAATCGGCCGATTCGTACTCGGCGACAGTCTTCTTGACAGCGCGCGGGGCGGGCGGCGCAAGCGGGGCCGCAACAGCGACCGGTTCGCGGGACGGAGCCGCTGCGGGAGCTGGGGCTCCGAACAGCCCGGAATTGTCGAACATCTCCGAAATCTCGTTTGATACAGGAGCGACGGATGCGGCCGGAGCAACAGCAGGGCGCACGGGAGCCGGACGGGCCGGAGCCGGGCGCGTTTTGCCACGGGTCAGTGCCCAAGGTTCATCTAAAAAAAGCTCGGCATCGCCCAGATCTATCTGACCGCGCAAATAATTCCGGAGTTCACCAAAATCAAATTCTTCTGACATCGCAAAACCTATCTAGCCGAGTTCGTTCAACACAAAATGTACAATTTCCTGGGCCAGGTCCACCTTGGAGCCCATGTGCATCTCGGGAATCCCGGCATGGGGGCGCACCAGCGCATAGCGCACGCAGTCGTGGCCAAAGCCCGAGTCGCTTGCGACTGGGGCGTTGAGGAGCAGCGCGTCGGCGCCGCTCTTTTCGAGTTTTTCGGCAGCATGCTGCTTAAAATTGTCGGTTTCGAGCGCGAAGCCGACAATCACCTGGCGGCGGGCATCACCCGCAGCGTCTGTGGCACGGGATGCGCGCGCCGCAGTGCAGTCACGCAAGATGTTCGGGTTGGGAACAAGCTCAATCGTGAGCTGGCTCCGGCTGTCCTTGATTTTCGAATCGGCCGCGTGGGCGGGGCGGTAGTCCGCTACCGCCGCGCAATGCACGACGGCGTCCACACTCTCGAGCCGAGACATCACGGCGTCGTGCATCTCCCGGGCGCTTTGGACGCGGGAAACCGCGACACCGCCCGGGAACGCGGCCTCCATCGGGCCAGCAATGACTTCGACCTCGAAGCCGTTGGCGTAAAATACCGAGGCGAGCGCGACGGCCGTCTTGCCGCTGCTGCGGTTGGAAATGTAGCGTACCGGGTCAATCGCCTCTTCGGTGCGGCCGGCAGTGAGGAGCACCTTCCTGCCGTGACCGGGGAGCGACGGATCCTGCGTAGGGTCCATGTCCTGGGCGACGGGAAAAGCCGGCGGTTCGGGGGCGTTGCGGGGGTGTCCCCCGCTTGCTTCGGCGTTGCTCAGCACAGGAGAAGGGGTAGCGGAAGACGCGCCAGCGGCTGAAGCGAGGGGAAGGCCTTCCCCTTCCAAAAATTCCACGATCTCGGCCGGTTCCATCAGGCGGCCTTGCCCGACTTCGCCGCAAGCGAGTTCACCGGCCGGAGATTCGAGCACGGTCGTCTCTTCGAAGCCGCGCAAAATTTCGAGATTGCGTTTTACGGCCGGGCTGTTGTACATCGCGACGTTCATCGCAGGCGCCACCACGCGCGGGCACGTACAGCTCATGAAGCAGAGGCTCACCGGATCGTCGGCGATGCCGCAGGCGAACTTGCCGATGACATTCGCGGTGGCGGGCACCACCAGGTAGAGGTCGGCCCAGCGCGGGAAGTCGATATGCTGGAAAGGCCGCGCCTCGACGGCGCCGTTCTTGAGGTAGACGGGACACTTGGAGAGGCTCGCGAATGTAAGCGGGGCGACGAATTCGGTGGCGGCATCGGTCATGCACACGCGCACCGTAGCACCCTTCTTCTGCAAAAGGCGCAACAGCTCGCAGCTCTTGTACACGGCGATTCCGCCTGAGACTCCGAGGAGGATTTTCTTTCCGGCAAGATTCATATATCGCAAGATAGAAAAACATAAAAGAACGGGCCGGAATGAACCGGTCCGTTGTTATTGTAGATGCCTTTTCGAGTCAGCTGCTACTTGATGTTCACGTTCTGCGTCTGGCCGTCGATGCGCACCAGGTAAGAACCGGAACGCGGCATGGCGACGGAGAAATTCGCAGCGTCGACATTGCCGGAGAGCACCCTGTGGCCCTGCAGGTCGAACACTTCCATCTTCGAACCGACACGGGCACCCGCAATCTGCATGGACCTGCCGTTCACGAAGAGGCTGAACTGCGGCACCTGAGCCATGACCGGGAGGACGGTCTTCTTCTTGCTGGAGCTGGACTTGGCCTTGCTGCTGCTAGACTTGGCCTTGGCAGAGCTGGAGCTAGACTTAGCCTTGGCCTTGCTGCTGCTAGACTTGGCCTTGGCGGAGCTGGAGCTCGACTTGGCCTTGGCAGAGCTGGAACTCGACTTGATTTCCTTGAACGCCACTTCAACATCCACATCATGTGCAGGCATGCTGAACTTGTACGTATAGGTATTCTTCTTTTTGTCGTAGGTGTTGGACAACTTGAGGAACACGCTCACGTCCTTGTTGTTCGAATCCTTCTCCGTGTAGTAGGCCTTGACAAAGTCGATTTCGTAATCGGCAACCGGAGAGACCTTGAACGAAATCGATTCGTCCGTCTTGCCCTTTTCGGGGACACCCTGGACAAAGCCATTCGTATCTGCCTGGCTCCACGCAATCTTGTACGTTTTCGGAGAGAAGACGACATCGCAAGTGATATCATTTTCAAATTCAACCGCGAACGCACCAGCATACATTCCATTCTGCAAAAGATGAATCTCGGCACTGTCGCTATAGCTATCGCCATAGTAGCACCGGGTAGAATCAAAGGTATACCCTTCGGCAGGGATGGACCTGAAGAACGAGAAAAAGTCCCTAGCATACAAAACTCTAATGAGATCGCCATCTTCCAAGGTCCGACTAGAACCATCAGCAAAGTTGATAACAGCAGTTCCCTTGCCTACAATATTGCGAGCCAGATTGACCGTTGAGTAATAGGCCTCATCCCCAACGTCCACTACATAATCGCGAGCAGGCATTATGAAATAGATTACATCAACACCCGTCTTCGGGTCATTTATATACAAATTCGTTCCATTATTCCCGGGCACAACCACATGCTTTCCATCCTTGGACCTCACGTATACAGTATCGAACTCATGGGCTTCATTAACTGGAGTAGTCGAATTCCAACCGACATACAAATCAAAGTCGTTTTTATGCGATCCGGTTTTGCTTAACGTGTAATTTAAAGCCTTGAATGTAGCCTCAATTACAATGTCTTTATCCTGCGCTCGAATGCCCTTGTTGGCAAGACAATCTACCGAATTCGTCCCATCGGCCATACACGACAGTGATGATAAAGGATGTCCAGTAGATGATTCCGTTTTGATTACAACACTGTCTCCCTCAAGCACAGTACAGGCATTACCTTCTTCTTCTGTAGGCTGATTGCTACAGAAACCCTTTGTATATTCTCCATTTGCATCAAGTGTTCCGTCAACATAGGCAACAATAGTACCATGACCGGTCACATTTAATTCAATCTCATTAATTTTGCCAAACGTAACCTGAACGGATACATTGGTATTCTTCAAGGAATCACTAACTGGAATTGGGCAAGAATATGCAGAATCACCTGTTAAAACTTTGGTCACCTCACCGGAGTTATTGGTGGTATAAGAACAAGCAACACGTTTGACTCCATAGCCTTTGGAAGGAGACGGAACAATGGAAAGTTGAGAACCTTGTGCATTTGAATAGAATACTGATTCGCTGTTTGCATGCTCATAAGTTTTGGCGTATACCTTGTACGTTCCGTGTTCGGGATCATTCATAGTAACCTTTACACCAGTCTGCTTGAACTTGCTATATATATTTTGGTCAAACCCATTATTGGCCAAAAAGCCCAAAACATAGCTGCCATCAGAATTTTGAGTAATTATTGAATCGGCCAAATCTATGGCTTCCTGCAATTCCCCGTTTTCATCAAGCCCCCTTATCTTTATTTCCTCTAAATCAAAGCCCTCATCAGGCTTTGCAACAACATATACTCTTTCCATCTGGAACGCTTTAGCTGGCCCAGTGACGCTGCCATTTTGAGTCGGCCTGTATATCAAATCGAAAATTCTGCGAGACATTGGGTAGAGGATAGTATCACTCGTTTCAGAAACTTTCTGATACGCATAATAATAGTAGTCATCCTTATAAAAAGGTTCATAAAAAAGCGCAATCGTAGAAGCATCAGCACTAACAATTTTCATTCCGCCAAAATTAACCGCTAGAGCAGCTAAGGCACAAAAGAGTGCGCCAAAACCAGAAGCGCCATTCAGACAGCTTGAATCACCCGTATATGCAGCGTAGCTATCGAATCCATTCGTATAATCCAGCCCCATGCCATAATCTTCGTTTTTATTTTTCACACGGAAGATGATGGAGTCACCCTCATAAGCCATAGTGGGGCCAAAGTACTCCGCATCGCAATCACTCGTGCCATCCATGCAAACCGGCTTGAAAACAATAGGCTTTTTCTTGCCAACTGTGACTACCGGAGAAGTATATTCACAACGCCAGCGCATTGTTCTAGTCGTAACTCCCGTAGAAGAATTCGCACAATGCAAAGAATCAAAAGTTTGACCATTAACCTTAACCTCTTTAATTGGGTATAACTGTCTATCAGCACTTCGTGCTTGTGATTCGTGCAAACATTCAGACGTATTTGCTCTACGACATGTCCATTCTTTGTTCCTTAGATATCTGGCAACCAAACGATATTCTCCAGGAACAAACGTGGCGCTATCATTTGTTACCGCATTAGACACATACGATTTCCACGTGCTGTCATTGATGTCAAAATGTTGCCAAAAATAAGTAACCTGAAACAAGTCGGAAGTGTCTTTACACAGGGTGCCTTGACATGCAGTATATGTTACATCGCCTTGTGTAATCTTTGTCTTGGTATTTTTTTTCGGCGATAACAGATACATCGAAGCGTCATCGATCATCACCTTGTTCTGTGACGCAGAAACAAGTCCCTCCTTTTTCTGAGCGAAGGACATTCCGACGCCCAGCGCCAATATAATCGGCAGAATAATTAATTTTTTCATCTGGTCTCCTTTTTGTGGATTTCTCCGAACAGAAAAATCCAAAATTTAAGTTTACATTTTTGGTTACAAATTTAAGAAAAAAAAAGAATGTTCGCGACCGATTTTTGTAACATTTATGAAAGTTTACACATTAAAACGTGATTTACGTCACATCTAGGATACTCCTTCCATATACCCAAAAATGCCTCTTTGCGCCCCTGCAGACCTACATATCCGCTTACAATTCTGTAAATTGGCCGAATTACGAAAAAAAAAGAAACCCCGCGGTTTTACCCACGGGATTCCTTAAAGTAATTAGTGGTTGGTGGTTAGTGATTAGGATTTATAATCGTGGCGAAGTCGCCCTAACCACTGTTTACTAACCACTGTTTACTATAAATTAAGCCTCTTCGGCCGGCTTTTCAGCGGCTTCTTCGGCCGGCTTTTCAGCAGCCTTCTTCTTGGTGGCCTTCTTCTTCGGAGCGACAGCGTCACCAATCGTGGTGCCGTTTTCGCCCGGCTTGTGGGAGTCCATCCAAGCGGCGAGCTCGGCGGATTCGCGGTTCTTGAAGTAGTCCACCACGGAGAGGAAGATCTTCCTGTTGTTCTGATCGATTTCCGTCACAACAGCCGGAACTTCGTCGCCAACCTTGAATGCATCGGCCGGAACCTTGATGTATTCGGTGGTGAGCTTGGAGACCGGGATGAAGCCTTCGATACCGTCGGCGAGTTCAACCACGACGCCGCGGTCGAGCATGCGGACAATCTTGCCCTTGACTTCGGAGTCAACCGGGTAAGTGGTCTCGATGG
>JAEERM010000004.1 GCA_016285835.1 Fibrobacter sp. | reverse complement strand
TCGCTGTAGGTGGCCTTGAGCATCACGCGCTTCTTTATTATAAAGGGGGAAGAGTCCCCCTCGCTCCAGCCCCGGCCCCGCCCATATAGTCATTCCCTTCGGGAATACTGACCAAAGCCCGTCCCGGTCGGGTCTTACGCTACCCCCTCTGCGGGTGCTCAAACGCCGCACCCGCAACGCCCGGCTTACCCCTTTTTGCATGACGAAAGAGTGACTAAACTAAAGTAATGAACAAGCTTTTTTGTGAAAAATGAGTTTTCTTACATGCGGTGTGAATGCTAAAATCTTTAAATTAAATTAAATTGTACGAAAAATGGAGTTAAATTGTGAAAAAATTAGCGATTATTCTCGTTGCTGCTATAGAGGTTTATGCTTTAGAGGATTGGAATTCTGCTGTAGCAGAAATTTTGCCTAGTTTTTCTGGCAAGCCTGAACTGTCATATGTGGATAAAATTTCTTTTCCTGGAGCGAAGGCCGGTGAAGATTTGATTTATGATATTGATAAGGATATTTATATTTTAAATGACCATTGCAATGATATTGTTGATGAAACTGGAAAAAATTTTAAAGAAGGTGTTTTCTCTGTAACATCGTTATCGGAGGGACTTAGCAAAGCAACGGATTATGATGGGATTGATCGCTGGCATTGGATGCTAAAATATTCAATGCAGTATACAATAACCTGTGGCAACCATATTACGTATAAGGGTTTTTTTGCTTGGCGTGTTCAATTATGGTCATGTAAAATTGGATGCGACTCCGATCAAGATACGAAAACTTATTCGTTGGATGTTGATAAATATGACTATTCAACGAATTCATTTGAACCACATCGATCTCGTGCTAAAACTGATGGAAAGAATGTTGTGCCAATAAGCAACTTGATTGCTGCATGGAATGGTCGTGAGGTCGCCCTCCCTAAATACGAAGGTGGAACAGGTAGATTGACTGTTCCTGTGATTCTTGTTTCCGGCTTTAATGCAGACTATAAGAATACATGGGGAGTCGAAATACCTAACGAAGATAAAAGTAGTGTTGAATTTCAAAAGGGGTTGGTTTCGAGTTATGTAAATGGTGGTTTGCCAGATATTTTGGCACGCTATCAGGGACTTGATGTTAGCGAACAGGGAATTAATTCTAATGGGATATATTTTTTTAATGCTCCAGTTGATGCGGAAGGCGAACAACCGTCCCCTAAATGGGTTGATAAAGATGCTGCAAATTCTATATCTTACTCTTTTTATGAGAGATTGAAAGATGTTTTAACTCAACATTTTGGAGATGAGTGGAAAAATAATGATTTACTAAAAATAGATATTGTTGGTCATAGCCAGGGCGGTCTTGTTGTTCGCGAAATGTTAAGAGGCCTGCGAGAAGAATGCAGGGATTGTCCTGTTGGAAGTGCTAATGCTGCAAACCATATTCGGAAATTAGTTACAGTAAATACGCCACATTTGGGCACTCCAGTTGCAGATACAAAAAGTGTTTTGCAAACAATGCCTGAGTATTCTGCAGTTTTAGAATTGCTTGACGAGTTAGACGAACAACATGATTTGGAAGAGAATACATATGAGTCTCGAAAAAATAAGGGCTTGCCTGAAGAAAAAATATATGAGCCGGTTGTTAATCGGAGTAGGACGCTGATTTCTGCAGATGCAAATGTCCCTTGGGGAAAATTGGCTAGTGAGGGATTGAAAGGTGCATGGGACCGAGAATGGTATGAATTTGCAATGATTGCGGTCTATGGTAGTTGGATGGCGGCCTTGGATTTAACACTAGCTGGACCAATTTTAGGCTTGAATACAGATGTCTCTATGAAGATTAATGGCAATTATTTGGGCGATTATGAGACAGAAATTTTGAAGGATGTTCCTTTATTAAATGATGATCCTGAATACGAAACAATTAAATTTAAAGAATTTAGTCTAAAGGATATTCGAGATAAAGCTTTGGAAATGCATCTTAAAGGTCGACATCTAGGCACTCAGTCCACCTTTATTACAGAACTATATTCATATCCGACTTTACCTAATGAAAATAAGCTCGTATTGCAACCGATGTATTCATATGATATGAGTGGGTTGAAACAATATTTTTTGGGCCAAATTCAAGAGAATGCGTCGGAATTTTGTTCTGGCGACGAAGACCAAAAAAATTACTGTGTAGATGCTTTGCAAGTTTTATGTCAATATGCAAAAAGTAAAAAAGATGTTGAACTTGAGAATGTTGAAGGACTCAATGAAATAACGAACTTCTTAAATTCCCTTATGGATCAATGGCTCTCAAAATCGGATTTGTTGGTGCCTGTGGAAAGTCAGACATTTGGCTATTCTGTTGATGAAGAAGGAAATCTTGGGTCTGGTCCCTGGGATGCCATTCCGGAATTCCATAAGCCGAGAAAATATAACATCTATGAAGCGCAAACGCCAAATGTATTGCCTGTGAATATGGTTGCTCATGGGGAGTTTGTTGGACAAAAGAAATATGGTGAAATTGATTTTTTAAATGCATCAATTAAGTCGACTCGTATTCCTGGTGCATCACGAATGGGGCTAGATCTTTTGTGTGCGCTTGACTCCTATCTCTGTCAAGATAATATGGACGATGATGATTTCTTAAAAATTCCTCAAATTGTAAGCCGTGGAACTGTTGTTGGGCCCAATGGAGCAACTATGACAGTTGCAATTCAAGAACTTAGTATTTTAGGTGATTTCAACATCAAACCATTATATTTATCGCCAAATTTTCAGGGTGTGGGTTTGACAGATGGTAGTGTCCCTGTTCTTGTTGCTGCATTTGACCCAAATTATGGAACATATGTATGGTATAAAGATGAAAATGGTCAAGAACATTTTGAAACGTTATCCAACAATAGAGTGCGGTGGCAGGTTGGTGTAAGAAAAGTAAAAGGGGTTGTTGAAGTTTTTGCCAATACATATGAAGGACGTGTCAAAACATTGGTAGTTCCTGTAGAGACTCAGGATAATACTATTGTCCAAGTTTATGGTGATGAATCGTCATCTATGGTTGCTTCTGTTTTTGCTGGTTCGGGAATAGCATCGAACCCAGAAACGCAAGAGAAACCTGAAGTGGCCACAAAGCGCAAGGATAATTTAGGAGACGTGGCTGTTGTCCATTATGAAGCAGGCTTGACAGAAAAGAATACGTCTCGCCCTAGAATTATTGTTGTTAATGTTGGTAATAAACCTATACATGGGTTTAAAGTCGCTTATTATTTTACGGGAGATCCGGCAAGAGTCCCTGTGGTTGAACTTGATTATCCCAATTATCCTGTTAATGTGGAACATTTGGGTGGGGATAATTGGCGATTTGTGATAGATCTTTCAAGTGAAGTGCTGTTGCCAAAATCGTCGCATCCCAATAAGGACGGTTACCAGATACGTCTTCACTATTATAGATACGATGAAGATTGGAATCATCGATATGATTATTCTGCGGATTACAATGTTGGATATCCGAACATTAATGACAAGATTGTTGTCTATGATTTAGAAGATAATATATTGTGGGGCGTCCCGCCCTCGCTTCCCAAGGAGACTACAACGATTGCGAAGAAATCTGTTAACTTGACATTTGTTGATGCGGGAAAACACGAAAATAATGTATTTAAACCTGAATTTACAGTCGTAAATACTGGGTCTGCGGCGTTGAAGAACTACAAAATTCGGGGCTACATTTCTGCTCCTAAAGGATGTTATTTCAATGTTCCCATAGATGATTGGTATACTCCGGAATCAACTCCATCTTTAACGAATATTGCAGAAAATATATGGATGTTAGAAATCGTTTTTGATGAACATATTCTATATCCAGGACAGAGTGTTTTTTCTGGAAATATTGGAATTCATTTGAGAAATTGGAATGAATTTGACAAAAGTCTACTTGGTTTAGTCGTTGTTGATGAAAATGGGGAAATCTTATGGGGAACTCCATGGAATGGCTCTGGAGTTGTTCTAAATCAGGAGTATGCAAATGTGCAAAGATAAAATGATTCTAGTTGTTTTCTTTGTGATATCTTGCACTCTTGCAGGATGTGCCGTAACCTCCTCTGGAAATATGGTGGGAGAAGCTGCTGCGGTTAAGTATTCGACGGACGAAAAAAAATATCGTATTGCTGAAGTTGGAGTGATGTATGCTTCTTCGAACGAAGATTGCATGTTTGCGCCTCATTATGATGTTCACTATAAAGGGGGGACGTTAAATTTGAAGGCTAGCTTGTATTCTTTAGACTATTCCTTTTTGGGACAAAAAGGGGGCTTGTTTCTTTCAGTGCCTCTTACGATTCCTTTGGATGTAGGGCTTCGTCCTAGTTTTGTACAGTGGATTGGACCGCTATATTTGGGAGCGGGAGTCTCATTTGTGAGCGGTTTCTATCCTAACGAGCAGGATGATGACTATGAACCGGAGGCGGATGATTCCTATGGACGTTTCGATGGCTTTATTCTGTATAATTTTGGAGGCGGAATAATGTTTGATGTTTGGGAAAAAATTACGTTGGGTGCCTATGCGAATTACGAAAGAATGGCCTTGAATAGTGGAGGATCAAATGTCAAAGAATATGGCTTTTATTTGGATATTATGTCAGAAACGCATGGGAAAGAAAATTTGCCGGCATACTCTAAACGAGTTGATGTAATGACTTTAGGCTTGAATGCTTTTATTAAGATGAAGAACCCTCTTGGCTTCTATGCTGAATATAGTCCAGGAAAATTGATGTATAACAATGACTGGTGGAAATTCCGTGTAGGAGCTATTTTACTTTACTAATTCCGTAAAGACTTAAAGACCCCGGCATTTCTGCCGAGGTCCTTTGTAAAGGGAGATTCCCGGTCAAGCCGGGAATGACAATCTCGCAGGCGGTATCCATCACTGTCTACCGTCTACTTCCTACAGCCTACTAATTAAGCCTGCCTATAGCTCTCCATCGCTTCCACATCCACGCTCTTCACGAAGTTGTAGTGCTTGGCGACTTCGGCTTCGGCGAGGTTCAGGTACACCTTCATGCTCTTTTCGAACAATTCAGGAGACTTGGTGGCGTCGCGGAGGAGCAACTGGCTCATGACGCAGTTCGCGGCCATCTCGTAGAGGTGGCGGGCGCAGAGGTCGAGGAATTCGTTGTTCTCGGTAGCCTTCATGACTTCGATTGCCTCGTTGAACTTCGCGTCCATGGCCTTAGCGCGGGCCTTGAGGCTCTCGTATTCGGCGGCCACTTCGCCCGCTTCCAGTTCCTCGAGCATCTGGCTGTAGGTGCCGGTGTTGATGTGCGGGAGGGCGGCAACCGTCTGCAACTGCGTCGTGCCTTCGTAAATCGAAGTGATGCGTGCGTCGCGGTACAGGCGCTGGCAAGCGTATTCGAGCATGTAGCCGGAGCCGCCGTGAACCTGGATGCTGTCGTAGGCGTTCAGGTTGGCGTATTCGGAGTTCATACCCTTGGCGAGCGGAGTGCAGGCGCTGGCGAGCTTGTTGTAAAGCTTCATCTCGGCCTTTTCTTCGTCGGTCAACTTGCGTTCGCGTTCGATGTCTTCGAGGCCCTTGTACACGTCCACGTAGCGGGCTGTCTGGTACAGGAGTGCGCGGCCAGCGTCAAGGCGAGCCTTGATGTTGGAAATCATCTCGTACACGGCCGGGAAGTTCACGATTTCGGTGTTGAACTGCTTACGGTCCTTGGCGTAGGCGAGGGCTTCGTTGTAAGCCATCTGGCTGATGCCCACGGACTGTGCGGCAATGCCGAGACGTGCACCGTTCATGAGTGCCATCACGTACTTGATGAGGCCGAACTTGCGGCGGCCACAGAGTTCAGCAGTCACACGACCGTTCGGATTATGCCTCACTCTCGCCTACACGGCTCATTAAGATGAGCCGCTTTAGGCTCACAGACCAGCACTTCCCCAAAGGGGATAACTCAACTAAGGCAACAAGTTGCCAAGTTTCGTATATGTCTTCTTCGCTGTAGGTGGCCTTGAGCATCACGCGCTTCCTTATTATAAAGGGGGAGGAGTCCCCCTCGCTCCAGCCCCGCCCTTAGTGTTATGCCCGACTTGGTCGGGCATCTCCTTTAAACCCGCCTCGGCCGGGTCTTCCGCTACCCCCACTGCGGGTGCTCAGGCGCCGCACCCGCAACGCCCGGCTTGCCCCGCCCACCAGCCCTATGCTGCTAGAAAAGCTCAAACATTCTTTATGTATTCACAAAGGCTTGCGTGGCTGCTTAAAATAATTTATATTACCCAAAAAAGCAAAAATGTTTCCTCTGCAAAATTCGAATACGGAGCCTATTATGAAAGAGCCTTTGGTGCAGAAAATGTTCTATTATTTTGATGAGTCGGGCGATCCGAAGATTCTCGGGCATTGAAGAAAATGAAGAACGACGAAAAAGGGAACTATCGAAAGCAATAAATGAATTAAATGAGAATTTGTGTAAAGGATGATTATTTTTTATAAAATGGTTTTTTAACTTCTGAAGGGTGTGTTGTTCGCCTTTCAATGAGTCGTTGTGATGTGTTGGATTTGGATTGATGAAATTTTGACAATAATTATTCTAAAAAGAAGGGGGTGATAACAATGGGAAAAGTCACTGATTTTGAAACGTTGCCAAGGTTTAAGTCTTTAAAAGAAAGTGGGTTTCTTTCTGTTCTTCAAAATTGTCTGGCTGAATTGCTGAATTGTGATGTAAGTTTACAATGTAAATTAAGCACATACCATTCAAAGTTTGATCTATTTGAATGTCCTGAACGTACTACATATATAGAGGATGAACAGACTGTTTCTATAGTTGCTCGTATTTTGAATGGAAAAGAATTAGTTTCATTAATGGGTGTTCGTGTTGTGGGATTTGCCGTTTGCTATATACCTTCAAAAATATTTGACTGTATTGGAAAGAGACTAACTGTGTTGTTGTCAAGAGTCTATGCTAAAAGGAATAATCCTTTGATTTATGAAGCTGGAGAAACGTTAATTAAAGAGATTATAACGACGTATGCCGCGAAGGGCAAATATAATGTTGATTACATAAAATTTCTTATAGCTTATGCAATGAAAATAAAAAGTCTGACTTTTGAAGGTGCCAATATTCAAACAGGTATGATTCTAACAAAAGCATTCCATTCGTTTAATGGGAAAAATATTGTTGGGGATAAAAATCGTGGAGGTTTCATTTCAAAAAATGACAATCTGTTTGATTTAATAAGAAATGATGAAATCAATAAACGTTTATGGTACATTGCGGATGGTAAAACAAGTTTTTTTCTTTTTTCAAAAAAATTAGAGTCAAGTTGTCTATATGTTTTGCAACATCGGGATTTGCCTTTAAAAGAATACATATCTCAGTATTTAATGACCGATACTTTGTCGCAAATGGATATTCTTATTAGGATTGTGAATCCCAATTATTTATCTGTGATAGCTAATGATGTTGAGTTTGTTAATTTGGAGGGTGCTTGGCATGTACGAGATTACAATGCTTTAATTAAAAAACTGATGAATTTGCTTACTATGGAAGAAGATGTTCTAAAAACAGTTTTCTTTTTTGTAATTCAATTGTCGCAAAAATGTAAAAGTTCAATTATTTTTATTCCGGAAGAAGATTCTGACTATAAGAGTGATTTATCCTACGAAGGGTTGAACATTCTTGGCGAAGTAAATGTTTCTGATAAAACATATACAAATACGTTGTTCAATATATTTACGAGTGATGGGGTTTCTATTATTTCAAAAAAAGGCTTGTTGTTGAAGCATGGTGCTGTTGTTAAACAACGTGAATTGACTTCGCATGGAAAACTACTGGGAACTGGACAAATGGCATGTAGAATTTTAGGAGAAAAAGGCTCTTCAATAAAGGTTTCTTCGGATGGAAAGATTACTATTTACAACAAGAAACATAACATTGAATTAAAATTCTAAAATGAATGGAATTTGAAACTTGCTCTAGAGAAATAAAGAGATTTATTCTTTAATAAAACGATAAAGTTTGATAAACTTAAATAGCGCCAAAGCGTAGCTTTCTTTTCAGACTTAGTATTCAGACTTAGTATAGTCTCGTTTTGAATATCCATGGCGTACAATTGTTGTTGCAAGGTTGTTTTTACAACAATTTTTTACGTAAATAAAACAGAACAAGGAAAAACTTTAGCCGTACTTTTTTAGCAATTCAAAAAAACCTCGGTTCGTCACCGAGGTTTTCTTTTGCAAGGGGAGATCCCCGGTCAAGCCGGGGAAGACAACCTTCAATTATTTCTTGTAATTCTCGAGCTGGGCTACATCCAGGCTCTTGATCAGGTTGTAGTGCTTTGCAACTTCAGCTTCGGCGAGGTTCAGATAGACCTTCATGCTCTTTTCGAACAGTTCGGGCGACTTGGTTGCATCGCGGAGGAGCAGCTGGCTCATCACGCAGTTGGCGGCGAGCTCGTACAAGTGACGGCTGCAGAGGTCGGTGAACTCGTTGTTGTTCGCGGCCTTCACGACTTCGATGGCTTCGTTGAACTTCGCGTCCATGGCCTTGGCGCGAGCCTTGAGGCTTTCGTATTCGGCGGCCACTTCGCCCGCTTCGAGTTCTTCGAGCATGAGGCCGTAGCTGCCGGTGGTGATGTGCGGGAGGGCGGCCACGGTCTGCAACTGGGTCGTACCTTCGTAAATCGAAGTGATACGGGCGTCGCGGTACAGGCGCTGGCAAGCGTATTCGAGCATGTAGCCGGAACCGCCGTGCACCTGGATGCTGTCGTAGCTGTTCAGGTTGGCGTATTCGGAGTTCATGCAGTTACACGACCGTTCGGCTCACGCCTCACTCTCGCCCCCGCCCCAGCTTAACGCATGGGGCTTTGGGGCTCACAGGCAAGCGGAGTGCATGCAGAGGCGAGCTTCGTGTAAAGCTTGAGTTCAGCCTTTTCTTCGTCGGTGAGCTTGCGTTCACGTTCGATGTCTTCGAGGCCCTTGTAGATATCCACGTAGCGGGATGTCTGGTAAAGGAGGGCGCGGCCGGCATCAAGGCGAGCCTTGATGTTGGAAAGCATTTCGTAGACGGCCGGGAAGTTGATGATGGCCTGGCCGAACTGCTTACGGTCCTTGGCGTAGGCGAGGGCTTCGCTGTAGGTGGCCTTGAGCATCACGCGCTTCTTTATTATAAAGGGGGAAGAGTCCCCCTCGCTCCAGCCCCGGCCCCGCCCATATAGTCATTCCCTTCGGGAATACTGACCAAAGCCCGTCCCGGCCGGGTCTTACGCTACCCCCACTGCGGGTGCTCAGGCGCCGCACCCGCAACGCCCAGGCTCATCAAGGATGACGATGTAACCAACAAGAAAGGAATTTATCCGTACCTGTTGACGCACGACGAACGCAACCTTTCCATCCGTGCGTTTACGGATAACCAAAAGATAAAGGCCTACGAGCGCCAACTGGGTGTTTGTCCGATTTGTAAACAACATTTCGAACTTGTGCAAATGGAAGCCGACCATATAACGCCCTGGTGCGAAGGCGGTCCGACCATCGACACGAACTGTCAGATGCTGTGCAGGGATTGCAACAGAAGAAAAAGAGACAAGTAGGGGGTAGATTAGGAGAATGAGCGAAATTTAAGAGGATTGGGTAAAAACCAAAATGGACATTTGGCTGGGATGGGTCGCTTGCAGGTCGCAAGTGCCTTCGGTGTGTGTACCCTGTTTCTGGCAAGTTTGCTTAGATTGAAGAAATCGTCCGCCACTATACTTGATTTTGAACAAAATATAGAGTATATTTACGTGTGATTGTTGTCATGTTTTTTTTGACAAAGTTTTTGTCTTGGATCGGTGGCAAAGGAGGTATCCTTTATGATGGTTGAAATTAAAAAGTTGTTCGTAATTGCTTTGACAACACTTGCTTGCGTATGCATGTGGGGGTGCTCGGACGAAGTGTCGTTTGAGTGGCAGGGGCGTGGAAATGCCAAGGTTGTAGGTTTTGTGGATGATTCTCTTGTGATTGTTGGGGACTATCTTTTTTGGCATGAGACAACGGAACGCTGGAATGGAGAGTATTTGGAAGATGATGGAACCGCAAATCCCAGACTATGTACATACAATTATCGAGTGCAGGAGAATGGTCCCAGGTGGTGCGATTCCATTGTCGAAGAAAATGCTTCCGGTTGGTTCAGCGGACAATTGACGGATTCCATAATTTGGGGTGGATCCTTAACGGGGTCTTTCAAAATGTGGAAGATTGGCGAACAACCGCATATAATAAATCCTAAAATCTCGTATGACAACTGTTCTGTAGAATTCAAAACGAAATCTGTGAAACAATGGCTTGATGGCAGATTTATTGCACTTGGAGATAAATCATTAAATGCCGGTGGTGACAGTTGCCAGTATGCGGTTTTGGATACGCTTTCGGGGATGTTAACTTATAAGCGGCTAGATAAGGATTTGGAATGGATTAAGGTGTGTGACGATGTAAGGGCTTGGGCGAAGGATGTCTATTGTTCAGCACCTGGCGAACACCCTCTTGAAGGCCATATTCTAAAAAATAATATCGATACACTTTCTTCACCCTTGATATTTAGTAGGGGTATTTTTTGGGGTAAGATGATTGAACTTCGTGCTAGCATCTGCCGTTTAGAAGCGAAAGCAATTATATGCCTTAATCCTGATTTTACATGGCGAGAACCTTTAAAATTCTATCAAAATGATGAAGTCGTCGTTGATTTGGAGTAATGTATGAAAAAGTATGTTGTCTTTTTGTTGGTGTTGATTTTAATTTGTGATTCGTGGTCCATCCCCAAGCCGATGGAATCTATTAAAAACTACAATGTTTTGATGGTGCACGGAGCTTATGGTTGGAACAAAGGCTTTATATGGCCTCATATGTCTGAAGATTATTGGGAAGATTCCTATGGGTATGAAGATTTCAAGTCTGAAATAAGAACTCGTTTAGACGATGTGATTGATGCACTGGATACGGCTCTTCCGTCTGCATACGATGATACGACTTTTTTGGGAAAAGCCACATTGGGGTCTTATACATCGGATAGTAGGATAACGAGATGGCTCAATGAAAAAGTATTTGAGGAAAAAATATATAGTAAAGAGTATGAGAATGTTCGTAATTCGTACATATACAATTGGCGTTCTTTTTCTAATCCAGCAAATAGTTCGAGTAATAATGCACACGAATTGGGCGATAGAGCTTGGAATAAAGGAAATCTAAATTATGGTAAAGGTGGTTTTGGTCGTCGTCGGGCTTTGATGGAAGAAGCCCAAGAAGTAAAAGCTTCAGTATATGATTCTACAGAAAGGAAATACATCTACGGACAGACTGCCCTCGATTCCATACGTAAATATCCTGATTTATATCGCCAACTTGCTTCACGTTATATCCTTATCGGTCACTCAATGGGCGGTGTAGTTTCTCGTGAATATGTGCAAAATAGCGATTACTATCATCAGGACGTTGATAAAATCATAACGCTGGATAGCCCGCACGAGGGAACGGGTGCGCTCAACATGCAACTTGGTTTGCTATTATTTTGTAATAAAAAAGCGCAAAAAAGGTTTAAGGAGAACAGAGCATGAAACATCTGTTGAACAAGTTTGAAATTGAAAGACTGCTTGCTGTTTTGACGCTGGCGTTTGTATGCATATGCATGTGGGGGTGTTCTGATGTGGATTTCCGTTGGGAACCTGGTCGCAGTGGGGCGAAGGTTGTTGGTTTCGTTGATGATTCCTTGGTTATGGTTGGGGATTATCGGTGTTGGAGTGAAATTACGGATCGGTGGAATGGCGAATATATTGATTTAGACGGTTGTGGCCGCGAACGCCTGTGTGTTTATAATTACCGTGTCCAGGAAGATGGTCCAAGATGGTGTGATTCGCTTTCAAGTGAGGACATGACTGGGATATTTGGTGGTCAGATGGCGGATTCTGTGATTTGGGGTGGTGAAGTTTCGAAATCTGTTCAATTATGGAAAATAGGCGAAAGACCGCATGAAATAAAATTGACAAAAAAGAGTGAAGGTTGTTCTGTTGAATTTAGGATAAGCTCATTAAAGCAGTGGCTTGACGGAACATTTATAGGTAGGAGTGGCGAATCGTTGGCCGCCGATGCCGATACCTGTAATTATGCGGTCTTGGATACGGTGGCAAGAACGCTGACCTACAAGCGATTGGATGAGGGCTTGGAATGGATAAAGGAATGTGACGATGTTAGGGCTTGGGGGAATGAAGTGTATTGTGTAATCCTTGATAGTGAAGGAGAAAAAAGTCTTGTTTTAAAAAACAAACAGGACTCGATTTCCGCACCTCGAAAATTTGCAATTGGAGGCTTTTGGGGTGATATGATTAAACTGAATGGGAACATCTGTAGCATAAAAGATGATTCAATTACCTGTTCTGATGTAACATGGAGAGGTAATGAATTAAAGTTTTATCGAGATGATGAGGTGGTTGTTGAGTATTGATATATGGTAAGAAAAATGAAAAAATTGATAATAGTTCTGCTTGTTATTGCAAATGCGTGTTGGTCTGTTCCCAAGCCAATGGAGTCTATTGAAAACTATAATGTGATGGTTATCCATGGGGCGTATGGTGCGGAAAAAGGCTTTTTAGACGAAAAGGATACCAACGAGGCCTATTATGCAGGAACTTCCCTTGAAAATGGAGCAACTTTAGGTGCTTATGACAATAGTGACCGCATTACGAATTGGATGTCCACAAAGATTCTTGAAGAACCGGGATGGACAGAGAAAGAAGATTATGTTAAAAATTCCTATGTGTACAACTGGCGCTCTTTTTCGAATCCGGCGAACACTTCGCTGAACAACGCCCACGAAATGGGTGATAGAACGTGGATTTTAAAGGATACAAAATACAAGCATCGCCGTACGCTGTTTGAAGAAGCTCAGGAAGTGAAGGCTGTTTGGTATGATGCCGTGAATGATTCAACTCATACAGGTCAAGATGCTCTCCAAATTATCCGTCAGAATCCCGACCTCTATCGACAACTGGCATCCCGCTACATCCTTATTGGTCACAGCATGGGCGGAGTCGTTTCCCGAGAGTACGTGCAAGGCAACTTCTACAATGGCGATGTGGATAAGATAATTACGCTTGATTCCCCGCACGAGGGCACTGGTGCGTTGAACATGTTGATTGAAAAGAGTATAAGAGAAGAATCTTTCTGGAACTTGACATGTACGAATTTTTTAAAGGCCGCTCCGTTGGTTGCGGGCCTTGCGACAACCTTGTTTTTATCGAAAGGTGCAGAGCCCGCAATTTATGCTGGAATTGTGATGATGGCCGAAGTATTTGCCATTGAAGAAGTTGGCAATGCTTTGGCATATGCGTTCGCTCCCGAAATATACTATTACGATGATCCCTTGGTCCATTATGTCGATCCCCTTCAGCATGGTTATGGAACCATTGACTCGTTGAATAAACTCGATTTTGAAAATAAAGTTGACTCTCTTCCCATGTTTAGAATTCTGGCGAGTAGAGATGGAATGACTTTTACCGACCCGGAATTACTGGATCTAGGCGTATTCAACTATCTTGGCTATTTGCTCCCAGATAACTTTATTTTCCCGATTGCGAACTACGGGGCACAACTAATGGGAACGGGTGATTGGTCTGCCCGTACCGTGAATGCCCTAGTGTCTTCTTTGCTTGGCTTTTCCGGGATGCCGATGCAAGATAACGGAAGCAGTATTGTTCCTGCCGCGTCTAGTGAAGGACGAAATGTGGGTGTCCTTAACGACACTCGTGTTGATGTCAAACGTGAATATTTCAATGCGGCTCCTGCTGCATCAGGCGAAGTTGCGACAATGCTAGGTGATTTTACGTCTGTTGGTGATTTGTCGTCCATTTTGGAAATCACCTCGGTTGCGATGCTCCTTATTGATGCTTTCGCTTGGACAGGTGTGTCTGATGGTGCGAAAATTGCTTTGGGTATCGGGACTGCTGTGGTTGCGAGTTCTTATGTTGGTGCTGCTTTGTCTACGGGAATTTACGACCTTGTCAAGTCACACAGTATTCCTCTTCAAAAAAATTACCTTGACGACATGAAGGCTGCAAAGAACACCTTCTCTCCGATTGGTTTGTCAGAGGGTTCTTCTTATACCCCATACCTCATGGAAGACTTTCTCTATGAGCGTCCTTTCGTGAACCTGGCGTTGAACGATACGGCGACATTGAACCAACTTCAGGGAATGTCCTCTACAGCCCGTGAAAAATCTACCTTGAACCGCAACTGTTATTACATTGGTTCAAAGAATGGAGTAAACTGTGCTTTGGGCTTGTTCAAATCACCTAATGACTTGACGTTGACCCATAAGAATCAATCCCTTTCGGGCTTGACAACGCCTCTCCGTTTCAAGTCGGAGTCCGACTGGTCCAAGATGGGCGTGAAGGTGGACCGCTGGGAAAAAGTGGACGGACTTACCCCTGAAGGAAAGGATACCTCGGACTATGTTCCTATTCGCCATGTGGAACGTTATGAAGTTCCCGCGATTACGGTCGAGGACTGGATAAACAAGTACTCTTTTGTCGTTGATGACCTGATGCCGCATAGGTTACGCCAGATCCGCATGAATTTCAATTTCGTTACTGAGATTGCTTGGGAGTGCGATATTACAAAAGCAGAGGATGATGACAAAGCCTGTAAGGTATATCAGCGTAGTGCTGGCGAACCTTGGGGCGAGCCGAAAAAGACTGTTCGTCATCCGGTCAAGAAAAATGGCCTGTTCGATTTTATTCCCGATGATTATGGCATAACAAATAAGTTGGCAATCCAAAAGGACAACCAGAACACGGTCACGATTTCGACGGTGAACAAGATAGGCCTTTCCAATACACAACGATTCTACAGTATTGCTTGATTTTGTACAAAATATAGAGTATATTTGTGTGTGATTGCTGTCACATATTTCTGGGCTGTGTCTGGTTGTGGATAGGTGGCAAAGGAGGTATCCTTTATGATGGTTGAAATTAAAAGGTTGCTAGCTGTTTTGGCGCTCGCATTTTCGTGCGTAAGCATGTGGGGATGTGGAGATGATGTTCGATTTCTTGAATCAGGTTCAAGGAAGGAGGGTAGTTTTGTTATGGTTAGCGATACAACTGCTCTTTTGGCTGTGTATTATTATGATCATTATGAAAGACATAGTGGGGCTGATTGGGAAGAATGTACCAAGATGGGAATGCGGTTGGTTGATACTCGTGGAACGGAATACTGTTATTGGGAAGGATTGATAGATTCGTGTTCTGGTTTGAAGATTGAACCGCTAAGTGATTCTACAGTATTGTATTTAGGCCGAAACGGAGACGAATGGTTTGAATATTATTTTTGGAAGATAAAAGAAAATCCGGTTCTAAAAAAAGCCAAATGGGAGAACGGACGACTGCCTATATCCCTTAACGCAGCGCTTATGCGCACATGGAAAAACGGCAAATTTCTTTTCAAGTATTATGACAAATTTGCTTTGCTAGACACTGCTGCGAATATAATCACGCAGATTACGAAGGAAGAGGCTGGTTGGCCCGATGATGTAGATGATGCGCAATATTTCGGAGATGATTTGTTTACAATCGTTTTGTATCCGAATAAGTTTAGTTTTTCTATTGTGCGCAATGGGGTTGACACTTTATCAACTTTTTATGAAGAACCGCCTAATGATTATGATGAACGACATGAACGTTTTAATGGACGTTATATAAGCAGAATGAAAGAAGATGGGTGGTATTTATATTCGACCGATAGTAACTGGCAAATTTCCAAGGAACCAGTAGCCAGATACCGCGATCAACGTTATTTTGCCCCTTTAAATCACGAGTAAATCAAATATGAAAAAGAAAATAATAGTCTTGTTTGCCTTAGTTCTAGCAAATAGTTTGTACGCCTCTTGGCCCATGGAAAGTGTGAACAGGTACAACGTAGTGCTTGTACACGGTGCCGCAGACAGATGGCAGGGATTGGACTGTGAAAATGGTGATCCTAGAGCTAACGGGAGAGATTATGAAGAATCATATAATTCAAGAGAAGGTATTGTTACAGATGCGTCTACGTGCCATCCAGACACCGTTCAAGTTCCTGATGCCGATAATTCTGGTGCAGTGAAGGATTCCGTATTTACGAGATGCGATACGGCGTACTACAATCCTGCCCGTATTGGTGGGGTTAAAATGTCTAGCGGTAAAATTGGCGGAACGGCTGCTGGCATGATGAAGGAAATGGTTCCCTTCCTGAACGACGAGCTTTTCGATACTCCGAATGCTGCTTATCTCCAACGTCCATTTGTACATCCTGCAGGATCTCCTGCGCTTAATGGAAACGAAATCGGTCAATCAAACTGGAAGGGAGCAAATAAATGCTCTGCTCGTCGTTCGCTTATTGAGGAGGCCCAGGAGTTCAAGGCTCATGGGCAGGATACCTTGAAAATGTTCCGCGAGAGTCCCGTCGATCAATACCGCACCATCCCTTCCCGCAATATCCTCGTCGGCCATAGCATGGGTGGTGTGGCAATTCGCGAGTATGTGCAGGGCCCAAACTACAAGAGGGATGTTGATAAGTTTGTGACTCTTGATAGTCCTCATGAGGGAACGGGAGCGTTGAACGCTCTTCTTGATTTGGATGAGTGGAGGCATCAATTGGGAGACGGTTTTTCTAGCAGTATATATGCCGGAATGTCTGCGGCGGGAATTGCTTTGCTGGCTGTGGGTAAAACGCCTTCGGTTATTTATCCAACATTGATAACGATGGCCGTTAGTTTTGGTGGTGATGCTTTGCAACAGGTCGCCAAAGAACTGGCGTGGAACTTGTATTTTGAGGATCATGGCTATGATTATAGATATGACGATGGGCTTGTAGCCTATATTGACCCAGAAAAGAAGAGTTCTGGAATTAATAACTTGAAGGGACGGGCTGCTGACTCCACGTTTCCAATGGCAAGACTGTTGGGATCGGAAAACAGCATGACTTTTACGGATCCGAATTCGTCTTTTAGGGAGTATTTCAATCTGGTTGTACCTGAAATCATTAGTGTGCCATTGATGAATGCTGGTTATCACTTTTTTGGAGGAGATGGTTCTACGACAGTTAGAGTGGTTAATGCTGAAACTGGCTTTTTGCTAGGGATTGCTGGCATTACTGTTCAGGAAAACGGGTCGGCGTTAATACCCACGTCGTCTGGCCTTGCTAGCAATACTGATGCCCTAGAATCTGGTAAGGTGGATATCGTTCGAAAAACATATAATGCTGCTGTTCATGCAGAAACGGGAGACCAGAATATTTTTACTGATATCTTTACACCTGTTGGCTTGTCCATGATTGCGACGGATGTCGCGTTGAGTATTTGGTGTTCCGCCTGTGCTGCTGCGGCTAAAGTTGCTATAGGAGTGACCGGCTCACTATACTTGGTTGGGGGAATAACTGCATCAACATATTTAGGAGTTCAGGATTTGATAGAATCTCATGATATACCGAAAAATTTAGATTTTCATAGAAGTCATTTTGGTGAAATGAAAAATTATTCAAAGATCCAAGGGAAGTCGCAGAATGTCACTCCTTACCTTATGGAAAATTTTCTCTATGAAAAGCCGTTCGTAAACTTGGGACTTTTTGTGTCGGATTCAACCTTGCGGGCTGTAGAACCGGGGTGCTACTATGAGGCTGACGATGCAAACAAACAGCAACTTTGCGAGATTGGCCTGTACGGTGCCGATGGAAAAGTTGTTGCATCGAATGGGAAAAAGAATTATTCAGAGTTTAGAAAGGGCGATTTGAAATTCCATTCCGAATCCGACTGGTCCAAGATGGGCGTGAAGGTGGACCGCTGGGAAAAGGTGGATGGCTTAAAGCCTGATGGTAGCGATAATCCGGGTGGTGTCCCCATCCGTCATGTGGAACGTTACGAAGTTCCCGCGATTACGGTCGAGGACTGGATAAACAAGTACTCTTTTGTCGTTGATGATTTAATGCCTCATCGCCTCCGTCAAATCCGTATGAATTTTAACTATCAGGAGGAAATCGCATGGGAGTGCGATATATCGAAGAGTCCGGAGGCTAATGATGCCTGTACTGTCTATGGACGCTCTGGTGGAGGTGCTTGGACAAACCCGATTGTGATCGTAGATTCTGTGGAAACGGATAGTGGAAAAATTGAACGAAGGATAACAATTGACAAGGTACCTCACCCCGTCAAGAAAAATGGTCAATTCGATTTTGTGCCGGGCGAATATGGCTACAACAATTTGCTTGCTATCCAGAAAGACAACCAGAATACGGTCACGATTTCGACGGTGAACAAGATTGGCCTTTCCAATACGCAGCGATTCTACTACCTGTTCAAGGCTACGGCGAATAAACTTGACCCTGTATGGCCGCAGTACAACATGGTGCTGAACAAAATAAAGAACTTCAAGGCCTATGCTAGCGCTCTCGGATACCAAGGATTCAGGGTCATGGGTGCAAAGGACAAAATAGTGCTGGAATCTGGCGATACAAATGTTGCGCCCGATTCTTCGAAAGAAATGTCGATGGGGTACGAATCGTACGTTGACACGACACGTGATTCTACGGGGCGTCTTCAGGATTTATCCACGGCATATTTTACATCGAAATGGGAGGAAGACCATCCTGCCGAGGGCAAATATCACTGGGAGTTCGTGGCGGATATTCGCAACATGGTTTCCGATACGGCCAGTAAAGATTCGTCGAACACTTACAATGTATCGTTCAGCGTGGATACGACTGCCCCCATATTCAATATTGTGGCCGAGGGGAAGATGGTGAATCCGGACAGCATTCCGTTCTTGGCCCGCTTTGCATGGGCGGATTCGGCGAACAGTCCCGATATCCGGGCCATGCGCATTTCCCTGGAAAAGGCGAACGGCAATTCTAGGAATTCGAGCTATTCGCGAGTGGCGGATTTCCCGGCCCTGTATGATGTGTGTACTCCGGAGTTTGCGATTCAGTGGAACAACGCGGTGCGTAATTCTGTCAGGGGCAAAGACGGCTATTATAGAATTAGGACCTATGCGGTGGACAATGCCGTGCCTGATGAAAATACCTACACGAAAATGAACGGTCTTGTTTCTGCCATAGTCGGAAGCCCGGGAAATGTTTCCGAATCGTCATGGCCCGATTCGAACGATTTCCTGAATGTTTCCGTGGTGTATGATACGTTCTTCGTCGATACGAGGCGTCCTGGACTGGTCAATCCGCGACTTGAGGCGGTCTCTTCATCGGGGGCCCCTTATCTGCAACTGCAAGACAGGAAACCTGCGCGAAATCCGTCGTTTGCCTACGCTTCGTATGATAGCCTGCTGAAAATATCGTATGTCGTGCGAGATTTGCTGGATGGTCGCGATTCGGAACCCGTGACGGTAGCCTGGCAATTTGTTCATGACGGAGATCCGACGAAGATAGACCATGCGGGAGACTCCGTCCTGGTGAAGTCCGGCGATATTGCGGATACGTCGTGGACCGAAATGGCCGGTATGCGTCTTGAAGACGGCGACTACGAAATACGCGCCCTTGTACGTGATGCTGCAAAGAACGATTCGCTTTACAGGCTACAGAAAAAACTCCGTGTGGACAAGACTGCCCCGTATATCGAAAGCCTTGTGAGTTCCAAGCTGGTATATCCGGATTCCGACAGGAATTACTCGGCGAAAATTGTTGTGAACGAAAGACAGGATGTCGTGTCCAACCGTACGGGCATGAACTGCTTTTATCAAGTGAGTGGCTCCGGAAGGACGACTTCGTGGAAAAGAATATCGGACAAGACGCTGAAGAACGATTCGGCCACGTTCAATCTGGATTCTATTGGAGATATGCGCGGCAAGTGTTATCTTGATGCCGTATGCATAGACGCTGCGGGCAACGCTTCCGTGAAGACCGACCTGTTCTTCATTGGTGAACGGACTCCGGTAATCTCGTCCCCTCGCGATTCAGCCGTATATACATCGCTTGTTGCCATTACGGGCGTGGCTCCGCCAGTCAAGCTTGCGGACTCCTTGAACACTGTTTACAGGCTGAGGTATGCCAATATTGATTCCTTGGGCACGGACAGCACCCCTGAGTGGAAAACATCCAATATCTTTGTCGTTTCCGCATTGCAGAACAGTTCGCATCGAAATGTTTCCAAGGTTTCGCAGAGCAACGATGCAGTGCTGGGCTATCTTGACCGCAAGATTGGTGAAAATAAATATCTGGAAGGGATGTTTGCCATAGAACTTGGAGTATGTGCCGGAGAAAATTGTATCGATGGTCCTGATAGCTTGTGGAAAACGGATACGTCGATGATCTTGCTAGGGGAGAATCGGGATTCACTGTTCAATGATGTTCCTGACTGGCGTTTCTCGGCGAGCCCCGATACCGCCATGCATATAGGGACGGATACCCTTAGATTGTCGCTATACCAGTCCGGAAAGTTTAACGGCAGCTATTTCCTGCGCGTGTATGCGGAGGATTCAAAGCATGTCGGCATGTTTGACGAGTCCGTGTCGAAGGTGTGGCGCAACCCTTATTATGGGGCTCCTGCTGATACTTCGTCCGATTCTTCTGCCGTATGGTTCTACGAACTGGATGGTCAGTATCATTTGAAGTGGAAAGGTCTTGCCGCAGGCGATACCTTGAAGGTTTCCTATGATTCGGCTGGATTTGGGAATGTTTGCAGTTACAGCGGTTGTGAATCACGGCCGGTCGCCTTTGACATGGGGCTGTTCTCGGCAACCATAAATTCCTATTTGGAAGATTTTCCAGAATGGATTCCGCCTTCAAGAATTAGCCACGAGATGTTCTTGTTTGGGAATTCCGGACATGCGGTGATGACGGCTACGGAAGCGTTCCGCGTATCTAGAGCGGCCCTTTACGGTGATTCGACCTTGCCGAAAATGAAGGCCTATTTCGGAAGCAGCGATGTTGACGGCTTCTACTGGATTGCCGACGGTCAAATCGGTAGTGATACCCTCAATCCACTGGTCATGGGATGGAGCGTGAATCCTCGTGCCTATGGGTTGACGTATGCCTGGACCGGCACAACTGAGATGGGAAAATATCCCGCTTCGGGCAAGATGACGATTCATGCGGAGGTTACGGAGAACGTCTCTTCCAATCCGCACGTGTTCCTTGATTCGGCCACGGTTGTGATTGTGCCGGATTCTCTTAGAATCTCGCTTGCGGATACGTTGCCTGATTTCGTGTTGTTGAAAAATGACTCGACCAAGGTATGCAAGTCGGATACGACCGACGAGAATGCATGTGAAAAAAGGGTCCTGTGGCTTAGGACGATGGTCGCGAAATACGGAATCAAGAACAGGGATGCCAATGTAGGTATCTATGTGGTAAGCGGTTCCGATACGGTCGAGTTGCAGAATATTTCCACGGTGGTGCGCGCGAATTCTAGTGATACCGCCTACCAAATCAGCTGGAACGGGAAGGATAGCCTGGGGCATGTCAAACTGGAAATAGGTGAATACAAACTTTTGATTGTTGCCAATTCGACGGATGGTGAAAATTCCACGACGGCCGAGGCCGTATTCAAGGTTAAGCATGCCGAGACTATGCTGGACATGACTCCGGACCATCCGAAAAATGAGCAAATCACTGTTCCTTCCATCCACGTTTCGGAAGCCCTATACGATAGCAGGGTTGACGCGTATCGTTACGAGCCGGTTGCTGATTATTTGGTGAAAGCCAATCTTTCCGGATGGAAATTGCCCGACTCCTTGCGTAAAGGCGAAATTCCCCTGACCGGGCAGATTTCCGGGTCTCAGGAGATAATCGGTTATGAACCGAAGAGGTTTAGCCTTGCCATCAAGAGGCATAGGAAGGAATTAAAGCTTGTCGCAGTCCGCTATTTGCGATACAATACGTTCTATGTTGATTGCGGTGATTGGTATCCTTTGACAGATTGTGAAAAAAAGGATGCGAATCAGCATGAACGGATTTTTGTAGATACGCTTCATTTTAATTCGATGACAAAGACTATAACCTTGACTGAGTCGAAGAGAGCGAATGATGCTCATGGTTATTATGGATATGATTTCAAGAAATATGACGAAAATGGCTATGACATAACTGTATTTACGCTTTCCGGATGGAAAAAATTCTTGGATGAACATCCTGCATACAATAAATCGCCCCTTGACGATATAAGCTACAATCCCATAAAGCTAAGCCCGTATCAAGTATGGACTCTTGACAAAATTTCAAGAGGAACGGAAATAAAATTCCCTAGTCCGTACGAAAGTTATGGGCATGATTGCGGACCCAGATATTCGTTTGATGTCGCTGATGTAGGGTGCAAGAGCGACTCGACTTTGGATTCTGTGTGCGTGAATGGTGATGCGGCATATGACATGAATGCAAATTTGTTTAAAATAGAGATCAATCCTGGGGTAGATGGGAAATATTACACTGGGTATGGTGTAATAAACCCTACAGCGGATAATTATGCTGCATATACGGTGCTAAAATTTAATGTTACCTATACAATTCCGGACACGGCTTATTGGAACGCGGCCTTCGGCATGGACAACCTTGTGAACCGTACTGTCCGTTTCGACCACACGAACAAGACCGTATTCGGTAATGATGGCAATGGCTATTGGGCTGCATTGGATAGTTTAAGAAGGGTGAAAAGCGACGATTTCTTTGTCGGCATGGGTTCGTACCATGACGGAAACGAGTGGAAGTTCGACAAGACGTACGGCCTGTTGACTCCGTTTGAGACGCAAAGGCTGCATTATTTCCCGTCGAGCTATCTTGAGGGCGGACTGAACACGTTCCTGTTTGCGGATGAGGATTCCGCCTATTCTCAGGCCGCGCGTTTTGACTTGCGCTTCTATACTCCAAGTAGTGCGGACGATTTTTTGGAGGCGAAAGTATTGGGCGCTATAGATATCAACGAGCCGTCCGATCAGTGCAATTTTGACCCTACAAATGTTCTTGGTGCAATGGGCATACCCGGTTTTTGCGAGATAAAATATTCGGGACTTTCCGATACGGTCAAGAATACCCCTTATTTCGCCGCCAACACGAATGTGGAATTCTTTGTCGGTCGCAATACCCGCTGGAGTTCCGTAAGGCATCGTGACTCGATTGCGTATCCGGCTCCGAAAAGTGTAACTGAACTTGTCAAGGATTCTGTCCTTTTTGCCTCCAAGGACTCGGTATGTAAGGATAGCGCCCAGGACTGGAATTTTGTGAATAACGGAGTGTCCCTTTGTTACAAGTATTACAATCTTGGTTCACGAGCCCATTATTATTATGGCGACTATACGGATTCGGTCTGGTCTTCCCTGATTATTCATGGGGATTCTGTTATAAACAATATCGAGAATGCGACGAGCCGAGTCTTCAATTCTCCACAGGATTTCCTGTATATGAATGTCGTCATGGCGTCGGAAATAGGCAAGAAAGATGCGGCGTTCACTGTCAGGCCTTCTTCGGATGATTACGACAATGGAACGCATCGATATTACATTCGACTTGATACGGCTGTGAAAATAAATAGTGAACTTGTTGGTGGCAGTGTGCATGCGAAGGTTGAATCGCTTAAGGTGGATTTGAGCAATATTCAGGTTCCTGAATCAAAGCTCAGTCTGTCGGGCAATGCCGAGATACTCTATATCAAGGCTGATTCGTTTGTTGTGGATACGTTCTACCGCATGTCGAAGGATCCTCTTGCGAAGTCTCCTGTTCGTCCTAAGTCTGATACGTTGACGATGAATCAAATTTACAGGAATGATGACGCATGGGTGAATGATGTCGTGGTGAATAGTGCCGAGCTGATGCAGCTGGATTCCAGTAAGCATTCTCATTTGTTGCTTGATGGAAAATTCCCAGATTCCTTGAATATGCTGGTGAAGTTTAGGGATGCAGATTCAATTACTGTTAAACGCCCGAAGGAACTTGTCGAGGTCAGGGCTTATCTGGATAGTGGGGTAAATTACCGGCTTGCATATCTGAACGGAGAAGCCTTCTACGCATATCCCAAAACCATGCTTGATTCGGTATGGAGAGATTCTTTGAGGGCAGACTCAAGCGGTTGGTATCGTTTGGGCTGGTTTGACGTGAATAGGTTGCAAGGAAATACGCAACTTATGCTTTTGTGGGGCGATGATGACGGCACCATGTTCAACTTTAGCAAGTTTGACATGGTTATAGGTCGTTTGGTAGATTCGACTGACTATAAGACGGTCAAGTCGCTGTTCGAGGAAGTTAGCGTAACTTTCCCTGAACATTCCATTAGCGGCAAGAAGAATATTACTGTCAGAACAGTCGAAGCGTCGGATTACTCGTTTGATGTATTCAACAACCTTGCTCTCAAGGGTCCGGTTGTAGAAGTTTTGCCGAGAATGACGTTTGCTGATACTGCGCGGCCACGAATTCAGATGAAAATAAGTTATGAAGAGATGGAGGCTATGCATGCGACTCCGCAAACGGTAAGGCTGTATAAGGTTGATTTTGCAAATAAGCAGTTTGTTCCACTTACAGATGTTCTTTATGGCTATCTTGATAAGTTTGGCAAGGCCCTTGTTGAAGGAGCTTCTGATACTGTTGCGGCATGTTCGACTGCAACGGATGAAAGATGTTATACGGATAAGACCCAGTGGGCCTACCTGCTGATTTCCGCCGAGACAAGAACATTCTCCGTGTTTACGGCGATGGATTCCGCCATTGCGGAAACTCCGAACTTCAGCGTGACTGTCCTGCCAGAAATTGCTTCGACTGCAAACCGCACGGTCCGTGTAGATGGCATATCGAGATTTAGGCTTTACGTAGATGATGATTCGCTGTGGGCCAATCGTGGCGATTCTACTCTGCCGGATACTCTCGCTTTTACTGCGGATTCCAACGGCTTTGCCCGAATCGCCTTGCCTTCCCGTGGTAACGCCATTGATACCAGCTACGTATTCGTGGTTGCCCTTGGTGAACCTGATGCGGATGGAAATATGGAAGAACTCCCTGCAGCTCCGGCTGTGGCTCGCGCTTTGACTGTGAATGCGCAGTTTGCTTGCTCCGTTCCGTCCGATTCGTTGTGGCTGGGCCTTGACAACGGTTATATGGCCTATGGTGCCAGCTGTACGCATCCGGGTTACGGGTTGGTATCGCTCTATCGTGATGGAAAAGTCGTGGCGGAAATTCGCGGCGAAATCCCCGATACTGTAATCTATGATGGTTCCAAGACTTCTGGGGTGTCCGGCCTGGGCAAGATTGCGTCCGGAATTTATGAATCGCGCTACGTGGGCGTTTCCGCTCTCGGTATGGATATGCAGATTGCCGGTCCGCGAGTCTATACGGATTCTCTACGTCCTGCCATCAGGAACTTCTCTGTGCAGGATTCTTCCGAGGTCCTTGACAGAATCTTTACGGCGACTGCGGATGTGTATGACTCCGAGTCGGGTGTTGCACGCGTGATAGTGACGCCGGTGTTCGGGGGCGATACGTTGCGTGTCATGAACGTGATGCCTGATTCTGCCGGTCATGTGTCTGCAAGTGTCCGTATTTCCCGAAAGCAGCTTGCCGAATGTACCGGCTGCTACCTCTCCATGGAAATGCGTGTGGAAGACTACGGTCACAACCATGCGGAGCAGAAATATGTTTCGGATGAAAAGCTGTATCCATATCCGACGGAACTTGCCCTGTGGTATCCGGCACGTGAAAGCAGCGGTAAGATAGCACATGAACTGCTCGGTACGGGCCATAATCTTGGCTTGTCAAATATGAGTAGGCCTTGGGGCAGCGATGTCGGCTTGTATTTTGGCAGGGGTACAGATTTCGCATCCGGCAATGGCTTGGTCGATTTTGGGAGTACTCCTTCGTACTCGTTTGAGGCGCGCATCAAGCGTGGCTCCGGCTACAGTACATGGCGCAGGGTTCTCGGCTTTGCCGGTGTGAACGGCCTCGATATCAAACTCATGCAGCGCGGTGGCGTGCTGAAACTAGTCGAGGGTTCCCATTCCTGGGAATCGGAACTGCTCCCGATTAGCGAGAAATCCTGGGCGCATGTCGTCGTGACCGTTGATTCTGCCCATGTCAAGTTCTATGTCGATGGTGAATTGAAGAAAGTCCGGGATTCCGGAATTTCACAGGAGCGAGAACTGGAGGGCGCGTTCTCCATGGGCAAGACCGGTAGTGACCCGTCCTATCTCGGGAATATCGCTGACATCCGCATGTATTCGCGTGCGTTGACTGCTGCTGAAGTCGAGGAACTATCGAAACCCGTCACCGATGCGGGGGAGGTTTCCGATGTCATCGTCATCGCCGTGAAGGATATGGAGGCGGTGAGCGGATTCTCGAATGAGTTCTCCTGCTCCGTAGCCGGTAACAAGTACCTTGTATCGGGTGATTCGGCGACACTCGCGATGTCGGTAATCGTTGAAAATACCGCGGATTACAATGTCGTGTTGTACGCAAGGTCCGCTACGGCTGGCGATAAGCCGGTCTATGTCGGCGAAACAAGCATGCTGGCCGGAATGGCAGCCGTTTCCAATACCTGGCGTGCGGTGGCTGTTTCTGGTGTATCCGTCCATCTTGCGGCGGGTACGCATACGTTGACGCTGAAGGTTCCTGCCGGTATCCAGATCGGCGGAGCGGCTCTCACGACCGCCAATATTCCGGCCTCGATGATTGCCTGGGGTGTAAGTACCTCGGACAAGGTTGCCGGAATTGTGCCTGTCGATACGGTTCGCAAGATAAAGTCGTACTTGCGCTACGAGGGATACCCGGAAACATCTACGCTCCGCCCGAGAATCCGCCTGCGCAACGTGTCCAATGAGCCCGTGAATGGGTTCTCTGTCCGTTACTATTTCCGTGGCGAGGACGCCTCGCAGGCTGGAGTTGACCGTTATTGGCCGAACTACGGACCAACATTCCCTGCGGTTCATTCCGAGAGCGCCAACACGGGTTACGTGGAATGGGCGTTTGCCGAGACGATACCGGTTGCCGGAACAGTATTCGGTGGTGACGGCCCGCATTTCGGTCTCTATAATTCCGATTTTACTCCGTGGAGTGCTTCCGACGACCCGTCCTTCGTGGACCCGAATTCCGGATTGGTTGCGAATATCGATGGGTTCTACGAGGATGCGGGCGTTGTCGTCCTGGATAAGGACAACAACCTGATTGGCGGCTCCTGCGCCGAGATGGAAGATCCTGTTTCGCTCGAAACCAAGGTCCGCGTGCTTGCTGCCGATATGCGCGGCGACAACCAGGCGAGCGAGATTCACTTCAATGTGGAAAATACGGGTAATGTCTCGTTGAAGAACTTCGACGTGCGCTACTACTTCTTCGTGGAAGAAGGCCTTGCGCCGGATTATGAAATCAACGACAAGTCCGAATGTGCGTCCGCCTCGATGGAAAGCCTCGGTTCTGGTCGCTGGCAGGTGACTGTCCATTGTGACAAGCCGCTTGCCGCTGGCAAGACGTGGCAGAATCCAGTGAAGGTCGCGCTGCACCTGCCGGGCTGGGCTGCGATGTGGAATGCGAATGACGACCCGAGTCACGACGGTCTGGGAATGATGATGCGCGTAGCTAGCGGCATCTGCGTGTTCGATTCCACGGGGTACATGCTCTACGGCAATACCCCTGTATGGGCGTTGCCCGCTCCGGATGAAGTCAATCCGGATTCCATATATAATGTCGATTTCGGCTACCATGCACCTGGATCCGTTCCTATAATCCGTACGCCTGAAGGACTCGTTATCACGATGGACAACTGGTCCTATGTGGAACTGAGTCTGGTGACGGCTTTGGGTACGCCTGTAAAATCTATCTTTAGTGGGACGCTCGCTCCGGGTGAACAGTTTGTGCGAGTTGACTGGAACGGCATCGACATGAATAGAACTTACTTGATGCTCAAGGTGAACGGGTCTATTAAATCGACAAAGAAGCTTTCTTTGCTGTAAGGATAGAATTATGAACAATGTGATTAAAATTTTCGCTGCAGTTTCTTTTGTTGCCATCCAAGGGTATGCGCTTAGCTTGCAGACGGTGTTCGAGAATCAGAAGAAATCCGCCTTTCCGGACACTTGCGAGATGCAGATGCGTACCACGGTGACGCTTCCCAATATGCAGCCTCAGGTTGTGAATATGGCCCTGCTTACCGCTGGTGAAAACAAGTCCATTACAACCATCAAGTCCAGCATGATGCAGATGGAAATGGTGCAGAACAACGGACGCATGAAGGTCACGGACTTGAAAACAGGGAAAAAACTCCCGGCGCAGAACATGCCTGCGCAGAACCCAGCCGATGTGAACAAACAGATGGGTTCTCCCGAAGACTATAATAACCCTGTCGCCGAAGGGAAACTCTGGAAGATTACTCCCAAGGACCCGGCCAAGCCGACGCTTTATTACTCGCAGAAAAACAAGCGAGTGATGAAGATGAACGTGGTCTTGAACGGGGCCAATGCCGTAAGCGAGTTTGAGTATTGCGATAACTCCTGCCCGCTACCGGGAACCCTCAAAAAGGTGACGATAAAGACTTCCGCGCCTCAAGGCGGCGAAAGTACGGTTGTTTTAGAAGTGCTGAGAGCAAAACAGAGGCATTTGCTGCCGATGAAAATGTTCGATGTGGAGTGATTGTATCGCTTACTTCTTGAACCTGTCGATAAGGCGTTTGGCCGGGAATCCGGCGACCTGGAAGGCTTTTTCCCAGAGGAAGTCCTTGGCGCGGGAAACGAGCGTGTCGTTGCACTTCGGGAACCATTCTTCTTTGAAGTCGGGTGCGAATCCGGCCTTCTTGATGAGGGCGAGGTAATTCTCGTTCAGGGCGTCGTAGGCGTGGTAACGCACGAAGTGCTTTTTCTCTTCGTAGCTGAACCGGCGTTGGAGCAGCTTTCTCTTCACGAATCCGGCACCCTGCTCGATGAGTTCTTTGTAGGCGAAAAAGACGGGGCGCTCCGTATGGTACAGCGATTCCATCTTGACGTCGGCTTCGCCGAATTTTTCGCTGAGCGCCACTTCGAGGCGTCGCGTCACGTCGTAAAAGTTTTCCTGTTCCGGCGTTTCAAAGAGGTGCATGAAGAATACGCCCAATGCGGCAGGCTTCATGTACAAAAAGAACGATTGCAGGTGCGGCGCGAATTCGTCGTTGGACGTTAGCGAGACTACGTCGGCGTGGCTTTTTTCGGCCTGTTCGAAGTATTCCTCGAACTTGTCCTGGTAATAGACCACGGAATCGTTTATGAGGAGCAGACGCTCGATGTTTTCGTTCTCGGAATTGCTGATGGCCTGCATGTGCAGGTACCGCTTCCACATGCCGAAATCAAAGCCGTGGTTTTGTGTCAGGAACAGTTCGATGTTGTTGTCGGCGAGGAATTCGTAACTGGCTTGCGAGAGCGTTCGTTCGTTTGTCAGTAGCACCACCTTGAAATCGGTCTTGGCCAGGTGCGCTAGTGCGTAGCGCACGTAACCGGGAATTTCTTCTCCGGTCTGGTAGCTGGCGTAGAGCGCGATTTTCAGGGGCGTTCTCGACATTGGCTAGCGTTTCCTGGTGCGGGTCGCCTTTTTGCCACGGCTACGGCCGCTTTCGCCGGCCCTGTTGCGGCCCGGCTTCTCGCCGAACTGAGCCCTGCGGCGCTGTTCGCGGTTGCGCTTCATGGGAACGTATTCAGATTCGAAATCGTCTCCGGCAAAGTCGTCGTCGGGCTGGCTCACGTAACCGAGTGCTTCGGCGGCTGCGGCGCGGTCGGCGCGCTCGTGCACGTCGCGGTGGCTGTCGCGGGATTCGCCCTGGCGGCGCTTCTTTTTCGGTTCGCTCGAAATCTTCTCGATGATGCTGAAGTCCGCCTGGCCGCGCAGCGGGTCCACGCGTAACAGGCGCACCTTCACGATGTCACCACGGCGGAACGTGCGTCCGCTCTTCTTGCCGAAGGCAAGTCCCTGGTCGGGATTGAATACGTAGAAGTCTTCGCCGACGATGTCGCGGAAACGCACCAGGCCCTCGGCGATGGGATCCTTGATGCTTACGTAGATGCCCCATTCCTCGATGCCGGTGACGGTCGCCTCGAAGTCGTCGCCGATGTGGTTCTTCAATATCCAGCAGCTGCACACCTTGATGGAGATGCGTTCCACCTTCATGTTCTTGATTTCGTTTGCAGAAATCAGGTCGCACACCTCGATTACGCTGTTTGCGCGCTCGGCGTTGATTTCCTTGCCCTTGCGCGCAAGTTCGCGGTGGCACCAGAGGTCGGCGTAGCGGCGGATAGGCGAGGTGAAGTGGCTGTAGTCCTGCCAGTTGAGTGCGAAGTGCCCGAAGCTGTTGCTGTCGTAGTGGGCCTTCTGCATACTGCGGAGGATGCGGTTCATCAGGGTCTCGTCGTCGCCTGCGCGCTTCACCAGGTGCTGGTACAGCTTGAAGGCGACCGGGTTCAGGTTCGTGTCGCCGCTGCGGGGCTTGCCCAAATCGCGCAACATCACGGGGGCGTCCTTGAACAAATCCGGGTACATGTAGTACAGCTCCATGATGTCCTTGGTGTCGGGCGCCTCGTGGATACGGTAGATGCCCTGCAGCTTGCGCTTTGCAAGTTCCTTCGCGCAGCAGTTGTTCGCGATGAGCATGCATTCCTCGACCCAAGAATTCGATTCGTCGGTCTCGCGCGGCACAATCTGCACGGGTTCGCCGGACTCGTTGAACTTACAGCCGTATTCGGTGCTCTTGAATTCGAGCAGGCCTTCCTTGGTGCGGTTCTTCTTGAGCATCGCGGTCACCTCGGCGAGCGCCTTGATGGAATCGTCGCCCGCTTCCATCATCTTCACCGCTTCCTGGTAGGTGATGCCCTTCGTGATGTTCACGACGCTCTTGTGGAAATCCCAGCTGAGCACGTTCGCGTGCTTGTCGAGTTCCATCATGCAGGTGAAGGCGCAACGGTCTACGCCCTGGTGCAAGCTGCACACGCCGCTCGAAAGCTTTTCGGGAAGCATGGGCACCGCCGTCCACGGCAGGTACTGCGTGTAGCTGCGTTCCAGGGCTTCTTCGTCGAGGTCGCTTCCCTCGGGTACGTAGTAGCTCACGTCGGCAATATGCACGCCCAGCTTGTAGCCGGTTGCGGTACGTTCCACGCTGATGGCGTCGTCGTGGTCCATGGCGCCTTCGGGGTCAATGCACAAGATGTCAAGCTTGCGGTAGTCCACGCGCCCCTTGAAATCCTTCGGGCCCGGTTCCTTGATGCCTTCGACGAACTTCTTGATGGCGGGGGAGAAGTCCTTGGGCAGGTTGCTTTCTTCCATGAACTTCGTCTTGACTTCGTCCCACGAAATGTTCATCGCCTCGGCGCTGCGGTCCACCTTCGCTAAGTAGCTGTGCTTGAGTTTCGGGTGCGGGTACAGCGTAAAGCTGATGGTCTCGCCCTCCTTGCCCGGGGCCTGCTTGCGGTGGCACATCTCGTAAACCTTGCCGGTCTCGAGTTCGTGCACTTCCCATTTCTCTTCGTCAATCTGGTGCAGAATGCCGCGTTTTACGCGGGTCTCGTTTTCCTTGCCGGTCTGCCTGCGGCTGCGTGCGCCGGGGCGGCGGTTGTCTTCGGCGCCTTGCTCGGCAATCTTCTTGAAACGCTTCTCGCGCTTTTCTTCGAGGCTTTCCCCGTCGCCCAGCTGGTATTCCTTATGGCTGGTGCGCTTGAGGAGCCCCCTCTCCACCATGTCGGCGAGCATCTGCTTGAATGCCATCTTCTGCTTTTTCGGGAGCCCGAGCGCACCGCGCAACTGGCTTCCGACCATCGGTTCGTCACGGAGTATAGCGATAATCTGTTCTTCACTGGGTAAACGCTGTGCCATATCAGGCCTCCTTTGCGCCGGTACCGGCGTCTAAATTCGCTTTTGCAAGTTCTTCTTGCTTGTAGGGCATCGCGGATTCGATCAGGTCGTGCAGCTCGTCGCGCAGGTCGCCCATGGGCTTGTCCGCGTAGTCTTCTCCCTTCACCATCGGGTGTATGACCATCTTGACTTCTCCACTGTATATGGCCCACTTGACCTTCGGGAGAATTTTTCCGGTGTTCACGAGGGTAACGGGGAGGATGTCGAAATGCTGTTCCTTCGCCATGCGGAAAATCCCGTTCTGGAACTTGAGCATGTGGCCATCTTCGGTGCGGTGGCCTTCAGGGAACACGGTAAAGTTGTAGCCCTTCGCGATGCGCTCGGCGACCATCTTGCCCATGCCGGCATTCTTGCGCGGGTTCTTGTGCACGGGAATGCAACCGATGGTGCTGATGACCCATCCGAAAATGGGAGCCTTCCAGAGACTCGCCTTTGCCATGAAGGCCGCGTTGCCGATGGCGGGCCAGATGACATTGATGTCGAGGAAACTCTGGTGGTTTGCCACGATGACGAATCCCTTGCGACCCTTGGGAATGTTCTCTTCGCCTTCCACCTTGATGGTGATGCGGAACAGCTTGAACGCGATGTGGGTAAAGAAGAACTGGCATACGTTCGTAATTTCTTCCTTGTGCCCGCGGATATAGCCCTTGTAGATGATGTAGGGGATGCCGAGGATTAACATACCGACGACGACGATGAGGTAGTATAAAATTGCGAGAAAAGCGCGATAAACAGACATAGAATTCCTGGGGTTAGTATCTATGCCTATAATGTATATTTTTTGCGCGGAAAGGACAAACGCTACTTGATTTTCCACTCAAGTGTCTGGCCCGCAGCAAGCGGGACGACGCCGTTCACCACGGCCGGGACTGTCCATGCTTCTTTCACGACTTCGATTTGCTTTGTGGTGCGCGGGATTCCGTAGAAATCGGCACCGAAACCGGCGATAAAATTCGCTAGCTTGTCCAGGTGGCCGGCCTTCTCGAATTCCTGTACCAGGAGCGGGATGGCCACGGGAGCGCTGTAGACGCCCGCCGCCCCGCACGGACATTCTTTTTTGCCCAGCTGGTGCGGGGCGGAGTCCGTGCCGAGAAAGAACTTCGGGTTGCCGCTGAAGGCGGCTTCGCGGATCGCGGCACGGTCTTCAGGCCGCTTCGGTAACGGCTTGCAAAAGTGGTGCGGCCTGAGGGCGTCTCCGACGATGTCGTCGAGAGTCATCATCAGGTGGTGTACCGTGAAGGTGGCCGCCACGTTTGCGGGCAGGCGCTTTACCGCCTCGACCGACTTTGCGGAACTCAAATGTTCAAAGACGATTTTCAATTTCGGGAACTTTGCGGCCAGCGTCTCCACGCGCTTGATAAACGCAGGTTCGCGGTCCAGGCAGAACTCGCCCGGTTCCTCGCCGTGTACGCACAGCACAAGTCCCAGTTTTTCCATCATCGCGACCACGGGGAATACCGCTTCAAAATCGCTGATGCCGTCGGCGCTGTTCGTAGTGACGCCCGCGGGGTAGTACTTGCCGGCAACGACGCCTACCGCCATCATGTCCTTCAAATCCTGCTCCGTGTAGTTCGGGTTCAGCTTGAACGTCATGAGCGGTTCAAAGTCCGGGCGCACGTCCTTCGCGGCATCCAAAATCTGCGCCTTGTATTCGGCAATCGCCTTGGCGCTGGTCATCGCGGGGACGGTGTTCGGCATAATGATTGCTCGCCCGAATTGGGCTACAAGGTCGCGTACATAACCGGGCATCAAGTCGCCCTGGCGCAGGTGGGCATGGAAATCGTCTGGAAGGGGGAGAAACATTGAAAATTCCTTTTTTGTGATACAATATAGGAACTAATGTGGGATGATTGATAATTGATGATTGATGATTGATAATTATCCATTATCCATTATCAATTATACATTGTGCCGAAGGCGCTTTACCCGCTCGTCCGCAAATCGCGGAACAGTTCACGCGAAATGGCGTTGTCTGCGGTCTGCCAGTAATCGAAGGAATGGGGCTCAGTCAGGGTCTTGTTGTACAGGAACACCAGGTTGCAGTTCAGTTCTTTAGCAATCATCAGGTCGTGCGTAATGATGATGATGGACGTCTTGAACAGAATTCGCATGTTGTCGATTAGCGGCAGCAGGTTGCGGCGGTTGTAGTTGTCGAGCCCTGCGGTGGGCTCGTCCATCAAGAGCAACTCGGGGTCCATGGCCCAGGAACGGGCGATGGCGACACGCTTCTGCATGCCCACGCTCAACTGGTGGGGGAACATCGTCGCGCAATCCCTTACGCGCATCAAGTCCATGGCCATGTTGATCTTGTCCTCGATTTCCTTCGGGGAACCTTTCTTGTGGTAACGCAGGGGGAGCGCGATGTTGTCGCGGACGCGAAGGTTAGAAATCAGGGCGCCGTTCTGGAAAACGAGCCCGACTTGGCGCTTTGCGATTTCCAGTGCAGTCTGGCGTTCGGCGGGAATGTGCTCGCCGAAGTAGTATAGTTTTCCCGCGCTTGGCCTTGCAAGCCCGGCAATCACCCTGAGCAGGGCGCTTTTTCCTTGGCCGGAAGGACCTCCGATGCACAGCGTTTCTCCACGGTTTAAAACCAGGTTCGCTCCGCAAATCAGCTCCTTGTCCATGTCGCTGCTCTTGTCAAAATAGGCGAGTGCACTCGGCTTCGAGAAAGTCGTGCCGGCGAGCCCTTTGTACGACAGGTGCAAGTTTTCTATGCGCAGTGCTTCGTTGTTCATTAGATAATCTTCGATATCTCGTTGAAATAGTCAAGGAAATAGAACAGGGAAAGAACGACGTCGGCACAAACAATGTAGAAGAAAGACTTGATGACGGACTTGCCGGTGGCCTTCGGCACCTGGCGGATATCGCGCGGGATGTTCATCGCCTGGTAGCAGGCGTTCGTGGTGATGATGCAACCGAACACGAGCGGCTTTATAACGATGAAGATGAAGTCGGTGAACGTCATCGCCTTGAGGATTTCCGTGGAGAGGTAATCCCATGTCAGCTGCAGGTTCAATACGTTTCCGGTAATGACGGTGAGGACCTTGATAACGAGGTAGCCTGCGCCAATAGCGCTGCCGCTGAAGATGATAGTCATGATGAATGTCGCGATGGTTCCGCCGATAAGGCCGGGCATCACGAGGTAACGGATGGGGTCTACGCCCATGGTCGCAAGCGCATCGACTTCGGAATCGATAACCATGCCGCCTACGTAGGTCGTTAGCGAGGAGCCGCTTCGGCCTGCAATCAGGAATGCCGTAAGGATCGGCCCGAGTTCGCGGATAATCACGACCACCATGAGGCTTCCGACCACATCGCTAAAGCCGACCTTGCCCATCATCGTCATGATTTCGACGATGACGACTGCTCCAAAAAGAGTTGCCACGACGAAGAGCACCGGGAAAATCTCGACGCCGGTGAAGAATGTCTGCAGGATGATGTTCCTAGAGTCCGTCTTGAAACTGCGGCTTTCGGAAAAGATAGAGGCGATGGCACGCACGAAAAGACCCACCTGTTGTCCCAAGGTGCGCTTCATCAAGAAAAGCCCGAGCTTGTGGAATAAATTTCCGCAGAAGGTGAGCTTCTCTTCCTCTTTACTTAGATGCTGTTCCATCGTTCTTGCCAACGAGCTCCTTGCCGTTTATTGCGTCTAGGATTTCTTGCCAGAGCGGTTCCAGGCCGGTTTTCTTGAGCGAACTTACGCACAGGGGTTTGGTTTCGAGTCCGAGCCTCGCCTGAATGAGTTTCAGGTTCTTGGCAAGCTCCGACTGGTTCACCTTGTCCCGCTTGCTGGCGACAACCAGAACGGGGCAACCCGTGGCACGTATACTTTCCACCGTTTCGATGTCGATGGGAGTACCTCCGTGGCGTATGTCCACCAAGTAAACGAGTCCACGCAAGTCCTTGCACTTTTCCACGTATTCGCGGATAAAGTCGCCCATTTCGTCGCGTTTGGAATTGCTCACTTTGGCAAAGCCTACACCAGGTAAATCTACAAGAAAAAATTGCTTGTTGACTTTAAAAAAATTGATTTCGCGCGTTTTTCCGGGGGTTGCGCTCACTTTTACCAGTTTTTTCTGCCCCATGAGGGTGTTCAGCAGCGAAGATTTGCCCACATTGGAGCGCCCGAGGAATGCCACCTGCGGTAAACGCTCGTCGGGAAGGCCCTTCAGGCTCACTGCCGACTTGACGAATTCGGCGCTGGTTATTGTGTATCCGCCAACGGTGACGGGGGCTGTATTGCTCATAGACTGACCCTCCCTTCGAATGCGCGGAGCATGGTGACTTCGTCAATGAATTCCAGGTCGCTGCCCATGGGGATGCCTCGGGCAAGGCGCGTACGCTTCACGTTCACCCCGGCCAGCATGCGGTCTATCATGAGCGCTGTGCTGTCGGCCTCGGGGCTTGAACCTAGGGCGAGTACGAGCTCCTCGATGCCTTCGTCCTTGACGCGAGCGGCGAGCTGCGGCAGGTGCAGGTGCTCGGGGCCAATGCCGTCAAGGGGTGACAGGACTCCGCCCAGAACAAAGTAAAGCCCCTTGAAAATTCCCGAACGTTCGAACGGGATGATGTCGGAAGATTTCTCGACGACGCACAGCGCTTTTGCGCCGGCGCGTTCCGTGCATGTCGGGCAGATGTCCTGGTCGGTGAACGCATGGCACTGCGGGCACGGATGAACCTTCTCGATGGCGTTCGTCAGGTTGCCTGCGAACCGCTCGACATCGCTCTTGGGGCGAGTCAGCACGTGGTAGGCCAGACGGCGTGCCGTCTTCTGGCCAATCCCGGGAAGGCCTGCAAATTCGGCAATCAGCGCCTCGAGACTTTCCGGTTCAACGCTCATGGGCCCACGTGTAAGCGTCGTTGACGCAACGGTTCAACAGGGAGGAAGACATGTTCAGTTCTTTGAGGATCGAGAGAATCGTCGACTGGTCGTCCTGTTCCACCGCATCGGCTAGGCGAAGCAGGTCGCCAAGGCGTCCGGAACGCTGGAGCAGCGCGAGCTTCATCTCTTCGTCGGCGGGCGAGTCGGTAAGGATGGCTTCGAGCGGGGCGCCTACGAGTGCGTCCATGCGGCTGATGAGTCCGACCATGAATGCCTTTGCCGGGAGGTCGTCGTCGGTACCGCGTACCACGCGGGCGATGAGCTCCAGGAACTTGGCGCGGTGGCTTGCGTTCTGGAACAGCGGCGAGCTCTGCGGCGTCATGCCCATCTCGGGGCGGGCGTAGAGCATCAGCATGAGCCATTCCTGAATGTTCCTCATGCCAATCCATACAATGGCATCGCGCACGTTCAGAATCTTCTGGCTGCGGTACTGCGCGTCGGAGTTGACAAAGCGCAGCAGGTTCTGCGCCACTTCCGGGTATTCCGAGAAGCAGTCGCACAGCTCGTCGAGGCTCGGGTGCGTGCGGAGCAGCAGCAATATGCGGAGGATGGCCGCCGAGGTGGCGTCAATTTTTTTGCCGGTCACGAGTTCCGGTTTCGCAAAGAAGAACCCCTGGAAATAGTCGTATCCTGCGGCGAGGCACTTCTTGAAGCATTCTTTCGTCTCGACCTTTTCGGCGAGAATCTTGATGTCGCGGTCCTTGAAGAACTTTGCCGCTTCGGCGAGATCCTCTTCGGTGTTGTCGACGATGTCCATCTTCACGTAGCTCACGTACGGGAACAGCGGCTCGCAGCGCTTGATGAAATCGTCGTTGTAGATGAAGTCGTCGAGCGCAATTTCGAACCCGCGGCCCTTGTAACGCATCACGGCCTTCACCAGCGAGTCGTCGACTTCGACGTCTTCCAGGACTTCGAGGACAAAGCAACGCGGATTGAGCAGGCCGAAAACGTTATCCAGCAACATGTCGCGGCTGCAGTTGATGAACGCCTTGTGGTCGCCGATAAGCTTGGGGAGCCCGATGTTGTTCAGTACGTTTTCGAGAACTTGGGCCGTGGCCAAGACATCGCTTGCGATAATCGCGGTATCGCTTTCGGGCGAATCGCGGAACAGGAGCTCGTAGGCGTAAATCTTGCCTTCGCGGTCAAGGATAGGCTGGCGTGCTAAATAAGCGAGAGAATGCATGGCTTAGACGAAAGACGAGAGACTAGAGACGAGAGATTGTCAATTGATATTGTTTGCGAAAGTGGTTAGGCGAGTTTCGAAAGACGGAGGGTGGTAAACCTCTCGTCTCTCGTCTGTAGGCCCATAGGGCCGTTCTCTCGTCTAAATACGGGCGCTCTTGATTCCGAACAGCAGGATGCTCCTTGCTCCCACGTCCCAGAGGCGGTCCATGATGGCGTTCGCTTCTTCTTGCGGGACCATGGCCTTCACGGAGTACCATTCGCGGCCGTGCAGCTTGGTGACCGTCGGGGCATCGAGGCCCGGAGTCATTTCGCATGCCTTCTGCAACAGTTCGGCGGGGCAGTCGTACTCGATCATCATGTAGGACTGCGCGACCAGCTTGCCCTGGATGCGGCGGATGAGCGTATTGACTTCTTCGAGTTCGGTCTTCTGCGGGTTGCAGAACAGCGCGGCGTTGCTCCTGAACAGCGGGTCGCCCACAATGCGGAGCCCGGCCTGCTTGAGCGTCGTGCCGGTTTCTACCACATCCACGATGGCGTCGGCCACGCCGAGGCTCACGGAAATTTCAACGGCGCCTTCGAGCACAACGAAGTCCATCGACTTCTTGTAGAAACCTTCCACGATGTGCGGGAAACTCGTGGCAATTGTCTTGTCCTTCAGTTCGTCGAGCGACTGCACCGGGCTGTCGTTCGGGACAGCGGCGCACATCTTGGAAGCGCCAAAGGGGAGGTCCAGCACCTTCACCGCGGGGCTCTTCGCCTCGGCGTTGAAGTCAATGCCGGTGATGCCTGCGTCAATGATGCCGCGGCCCACATACATGGGAATGTCGCTCGGGCGAAGGAAGAAAAATTCGATTCCGTTCTTCGTGTCGAGCTGGGTCAAAGTCTTGTAAGGCTTGGAAGCCTTGTAACCGCAGGCCTTCAGGAGTTCCTGCGTGGGCTCGAAAAGCATGCCCTTGTTCGGGAGAGCTACCTTGATCATAGTTTTGCGTACACCTCTTCGAGAGTGAGACCTTTTTCGGCCATCATCACGGCCACGTAGTAGAGCACCTGCGAAAGTTCGAGGCACTGGGCGTCGCGGCTTTCGAAGCGTGCAGCCTGCCAGCTTTCGGCAGCTTCTTCAACAAGTTTCTTGCCAATGGCGTGCGGGCCTTTCTTGAACAGTTCAGTGGTTCCCTTGCCTTCGGGCATTTCTTTCTTGCGTTGGCAAGCCAGGGCGTACATTTCTTCAAACGTCATGATTGACCTCTTTTTTGTTTTACAGCGCAAAATGTAGAAAATAGTGAGAGCTGTTAGCCTCTTGTCGCCAATAAGTATGTATTTTTCAGCGCGCGAGGCTTTATAATGAACGTTAATAGATTCTTTTTGATATTGTGCATGTTTGTTTGTCTTGTTCCTGCGTTGTCGTGGGCGGCTCCGGCTAACCCCGAACCTGTCGTCTATACGCAGAAGGACGGCTCTACTGTGACGATTCGCCACTTTGGCGATGAACACTACCATTTTACCAAGACAATGGACGGCATTCTTATTGTGGGCGACGGAAAGGGCAGTTACGTGTATGCCGATGCCGAAGGCAAACCCTCCAGCTTTATTGCCAGGGATGCAGCAGATAGGTCTCCCGACGAATTGAATTTCCTAAAAACGTTGAATCAAAGCGAGGTCCATTCGAAGCACAGGGCTTTGAATGGACAGCGATTTCCAGAGACCCTTGCCCCATCAGTAATCAAGCCCCGAGCGTTGTTGCGCGCCAGCAGTCGCGTGAATTCGTTCGTGACGGGCAATCGCTATTTCCCGGTGTTGCTTGTGAGTACGATAGAAAATGAATCCTTTGACTCGGCGAAGGTTTACAAAAAACTCAACAAGAAAGGGTACAGCGAAGACGGCCATATCGGCAGCCTGCGCGATTACTTTATCGAATGTTCAGGTGGAAAATTCAAGCCGACGTTTGACGTCTATCCGATCGATCTCCCGGAGTATTTCGGTGACTACAATAACGAAGCCAAGTTCCTCACTTCGGCCATAAATGCACTGGTGGAACGTGAGGATTTCAAGAAACGAGCCGACAAGTACGAGGCGGTAATCCCGTTTATCCTGATGCATCCGCTTACAAACGAAGAAGCGGCGACCTACAATGTCAATTATTTTTCTCACCAGTATTCCATGAGATATCTCATGAAGAGGGTGTATTCGATAGATGGCTATTCTTTTGATAGCTATGCGTTCGTGTCTCAAAAGGACGAAGATACTGGCAAGCTCAATCGCTTGGCGACCATCGCCCACGAATTCAGCCACGTGCTGGGACTTTACGACCTGTACGGAGTTGATGCGGATGGTTATGCTACGATTGGCCCGCTCCCCTTCGATTTGATGGCGCTCGGAACGCGCAATGGTGGTGGTCGTTTTCCTCCGACGTTCTCCGCGTTTGAACGTGAATCTATGGGATGGATGGAACTGGACGAGTTGTCCACCGACAGCTTACTGAGGCCCCACATGCTGGAACCCCTATCCGAGATGCATGCTTATTCTGTCACGAATCCGAAGGACGAGGACGAATACTACATCATTGAATATCGCCCGGCAGTCGGTTTCGATTCGAAAATTTCGGAATCCGAATACAGTGGAGTCCAGGGGGAAAACGGCGTCTTTGTATGGTATGTCGATTTCGACGAGACCGCATTTTATAGCAATAATCCGAACCCGGACCCCGATCACCTCCATATAGAAGTAAAGGAGGTGCTTGGTGGCAAGCAGAATTACTATGCGGACTTTAAGTTCAAAAGGGACAAGGGCAAAACCAAAATTCCCGGCATTTTCGACTTGAAGGTCTACGGGGATACATTGGCGTGCTTTGTGCTGAGCGAAGAGAAGGGCGTAAAATCGTGCCCAAAACCGAAATCGACCTCCATCCCGGCTCGCCAACAAGGGCTCGCGCAAATGCAAATCCGTGAAGGAATGTTGACTGTGCATACGTCCGTGCGGGGCTCCAAACGCCTGAAACTTTTCGATGCACTGGGTGTATGTGCTCTGGAATCCCGTTTTGACGGGGAGTCTACCCAGGTGGATGTGTCCTCGTGGGCGAAAGGTCCTGTCCTGGTCCAGATCGAGGCCGGTGGAAAGCTGATTTCGAGCAGGCTAGTCTTGCCCCGATAGGTTCGTTTGGTTAGAATATCTTTATGCAGGTGCTCCCTGCATAAAAAAATGTTGCTTTAAAAAAATCAAAAACATATATTTAGGGCATGAAAAAGATTTTCCCCCTTGCCATTCTCGGTGTTTCTATTCTTTCCCTGGTATCTTGTACTCAGGGGCCTAGGGTCAACAATCCTGAAACTTTCCGTACAAAGACGGGTGTCATCGGTGTGTTCCGCCAGGCGGCCACGTTCTGTAGCGAGGGGCTCCCGCAGACAATGCAACTGGGCGATTCCACGATTTTGGTCAAGCCCACTTGGAGTAACGACCAGGACAACATTTTCTTCAGCCCGATGAAACCGGGGCCCGCCACGCTGTATTCTTACCACTACCAGTGCTGGAAGGATGAATTCAATTTGAAGCTGGACCAGAGCGATCCTTCGACAGGTGCCGTTCCTACGACCGTGGTCATTCCGGATACGGGTTTCTGCAAGATTGTGATTTCTTTTGTGGAAGGGGAAAAGCTCTTCACGCATAACGACCTCCTGATCGAGGAAGTTTTCGACAGGTGGAATGTCGCAGTCCCCGCCGCCTCGATTCCGTATTGCAATATTGTCGATAGCAAAGGTGGCGAGGTTTCGTTCGCCAACAAGGATTCGCTCCTTGCCGAGACGTACAAGTCCGCAATCCAGCAGGCCGCCACTGCAGGTAGCGATCAAATCCAGCCGCTCATCTCGCTGGACACGCTTTCCGACATGGTTACTTGGAACGGCGACCGCAATAAAATTCTCCTTGTTGTATGGCATAACGATCCCGAACGTTTCGAAGAGGGGCGTACTATCAAGCTCGGGGACGAGGTCCTGTGGACCGTGGCCGACAAGGAATTCCGCAAGTGGTTCAACCAGAACAAGAACTCCGTGCGCAACTGGACTCGTCGCCTGCACCAGTTGATGGGCTACTCGCTCGATACAACTCTTAACTACTTCAGTACAATATGGGTGGACCCGAAGGATGTCGTCCGTCCGGCTTTTGAGATCGACCCGACGGGTAACACCATGCGCGCCAGCTTTATCGATGATACTCCGCCCTCAGAACCGGCTATGATAGGCGACGATATGCCGTCGACCGAATCCACCGAACCAGCTGCGGAATCTCCGTTCGGCAAGAAGGACGAAGCCTTCATGATATGGTATCAGAACTGGTTCGACGAGACTGCCGCGAAGTACGAGAAGAAGTCTTCCAAGCGCCTCTGGACTCGTCTGGGCTACACTTACGACTGGTCCCAGAGTGTGCCCACCTACGGCCTCTCCGAATTCATCGTTGTCCGCGATGCCCAGGTGCTCGTGAACTTCACGAAGCAGACCAAGGCCTTCTTGAACTGGCTGAATTCCGAAATGTAATTCGGCCTATCGGCTTGCAATGACTCGCCACAGCGGTTGTCCCGCTGCGGCGTATTTTCTTTCAAATGCGGTTTCAGGATTATCCGGCGAGAGGGACGTAAGTTCTGCCCGGATGCCACGTAAGCTGGCGAGCTCGGGAATGTTTTCGCTTTCTTCGCTAAGGATGCCTACCGCGTCGCGGAATTCCTGCGCATAGATTTCCCAGTTCGTCCGCAGCTCCGTGACAGGGGCAAGTTGCATCATGGTCGGGAATATCGGGTGCATGTGGAACCGGCGCGTACATTCGGCCTGCTTGGGCCACGGGTTCGGGTAGAATACCGCGTGGTAGCGGATGTCCCAGTGGTTGTCGAGAACTAGCCTCCAGAAGTCCAGGAGCTCGGCGCGTATCCAGAAGGCATTGTGAGGAATTCCTTCGGCCTCGGCGTCCCGCGCCCCAGAACCTTTGCCAATACGCGCTTCGGATTTGTCGATTCCGATAACTGCGCAGTCTGGGAATCTCCGTGCGAGGTGTATTGTGCTTTCGCCAGTACCGCAGCCGGAATCCAGTACGACAGGGATGGAGGCGATGTCGGTTCGCCCTGCCCAGGTACAGATCTTTTTGCTGGCTTCCTCAAACGCTTCCTGTGTATGTAAAGCAATAGGACGCATGTACTGCGTCCTTGCGTATTTGCATACAATTTTTGCGAGGTCCTTGTGGACGGATTCCTGGTTCGATGTTACGGACCGGGCTCCGCTCATTCCTTTGTCCAGATGCTTTCCAGGTCGTGCCCGATAAGTTCCACGTTGTCTAGGGAGAATTCCGCATTGTCATGGAATGTCCACGCAATCATGCTGATGTTCTTCCGCTGTTCCTCGTCTGGAATGAGATCGGCGACTGCTACGGCAATTCGGTTCTTCTTTTGGGACAGGTCAAAATCCTTTGCTGCGATAATGGAATTACGTGGGTCGGTGTACATGTATAAATACATTGGGGCCATGTTTGAACTCCCACTCAGGAATTCAAACGTGAACGAACCCGTTCCCCAAGCTTCGAATGCAATGGAATCTACCAAGGAGAAATTGTAGCCTAAACCGCTCTTGCCGATTTGCATGGTGCATGTCGTCCACCATTTCGAGACCCAGTTGATTGAATCTTTGGCCCGGGTAAGCGAGTCCATTGTTGTTTGCAAGACTGTCTCATTGTAAAACGGTGGTGGGTAAGCCTGGTAATCCGAGTCCGGGAATGTCACCTTGAAATGCACCAGCTTGTTCTCGTCGTCATCAGTTTCGATGACGTCTATGAATGGGTAGCCGCTGTTGCTGGCTTTGGGTTCTATTGAGATAGCACCGTAATCACCAACGATGAGCATCCAGGTGCCGATTGCCGTACCCCTCTCCCTTGTATAGGGGGCTCCCATGTTGTGGAATTCATCACCATCGGTGAAGTTTTCTAACAAAAGCGTTTCGAGCTTGCGTTCGGGCTTAGGGACGGTATCTTTTTTCGTTGTGTCTTCGGGTTCCGGCGGCGGAGGGGCCACGTGTTCCACGACAATGGAATCGCCAGCTTTCGCCTTGATTGTGGGCAGAACGATGGTGTCGAGCTTTGCTCCCATGTTCGGGATGAACGCAAAGTTCAGGTTACCGGCGGGGAGCCCTCCGATGGAGAACATACCGTTGGTCACGATTGTAGAATGGTTGAGGCCGAAGAACTTGAGCGTGCCGAAAGCGCTGTCGCAGTCCTTGCAACCATATTCCACGAGCGAGCCGCTGATGTACACGGGCTTCTGGAGCTTGTGTTCGCCGAGCTGAATGCTGTCCTTGTCGTTGGCTACAGTAACGTCGATCTGAACGTTGTTTCCTTCCAGGGAGCCTTCCATGATATAGTCACCCACGTCTACGCTGTCGATGACAACGAGACCGTTGGAATCAGCTTGGACTGTGTACGCGTTCGCCTCTCCGCTGAGGCTGGTCTTCTTGATGAGAGTTACCGTGGCATACGTTGCCTTGGAGCCGTCCTCGTTATAGAGTTTCGCCATGATGGCATTTCCGGCTTCCGTCCCGCTGGGGCCGCCTCCGGCCATGTCGGTCGAAGAACACGCCCAAAGACCAAGACCCAGTGCGAGTCCGGTCAACGATTTCAGGGCGATTCCCCTCAAGCCCGAGGAATTTTGCTGCATAGTTTCAAGATACATTATTTTCCGGGAGAGTCTCATGGGTTACCTCCCTTGTTTTCGCCGTTTTGTATTTTGCTAGGGCATACAAATGGGTCGTCCACCTTTTCGGACAGGGGGAACAGCGCAACATTGAGCGCATAAACGCGATCCGCCCGTTCGCTGCGGCAGGCAAATTTCATGAGCGCCCTGCGGAATTCCTCTATGCGGTGCCGGATTTCGGGCAGGTCGGCCTCTTCGGCAGTGAACACCGTCGAAGAAATGTCTCGTTCCTCCGGTTTGTGGCGGTCCAGCGATTCTTGTGCGAGTTCGATTGTACGCCTGTGGAAACTTCTGACGGCCTGGCTTTTGACTTCGCCCCCGGTGCTCAAAATCTGGTCGGTGATGTTCCAGCCGTTGTTGTCGTCCGGGACGACCAAACCCAGCTGTTTGAGGATGCCCAGCGCATTGCGGGCCTCGTCCTGGCTGATGGTCGGGCTCAGTTGCTTGGCGAGCTTGTCCAGGTTGCTCGTGTCTTTAGAAATTCCGATAAGGGCGCGGAGCGCGGCACAGGCCCAGCTGCCAAAATAGGCCAATTCGGGCTGCGAAAGGACCCTTGTTTCCAGGGAGCGCAACTCCATGAGCTTGTAATACAGCTCCGAGAGAGTCTGCTTGGCTTTTGTCTTGTTAAAACGGTAAAGGGTCTTGAAATATTCGGCGCGGCGGTCGTCCATGCCGCAGAGACGTATGAATACGGGGAGGGTGCTTTCGTTCAGGTGCCCCTCTTTTTGGAATACGCGAACAAGCCAGGCCGGGTCAACTCCGGTTTTCTGGCCCAAATAGCGATACGAAGTGAATGGATTGTCTTTTTTGCTTTCGACAAACCAGTCCTTCAAGTACTCGCGATATTCTAGGTAATCCAGTACGTCTATCATACTCATCAATCTATCTAAAATTAATAATTTGGCGTATAGGTGTCCAATTGTAACGTAAAGTTTTCGTTGCACGATTTACAACAATCGCACCAAAAAGGTGTTTTTGGGCTCAAAAAGGGAATATTGAGAAAAATTTTTTTGTTTTGGGCGAAAAAAAAAGGGGGGGGAGGCTCCTTTTTTGGGGAGGAATGGTTGGACGCGCTTTCGATCCCCCGAAGGTCATTTTTTTTGCTAGAAAGCATGGTTGAAATTTCATTCAAAGTAACATTTTTATAGCATTTGATTTGTTCGAAATTAGAACGTTTTTTTGGGAATGTTGACTTGTTGTTGATGTTTGTTGTTGATAAAGTTGTTCACGGGCTGTAAAAAAGTCCCAATAAGGCTTTCTTATGCTAGAATGGAGCCCTTTTTGGTAACGAATATTTTTCAAACAAACAAGAAAACAAACAAAGTTGCGAATTTATTTGCTAAAAGATTTTTTTTGTTTACATTTTTCTAAAAAGAGTCTTGTTGTAATATTTCTTTTTATATTGTGCGTGCCACCTGTTGAGGAGATGGTTGTTGGCTGTTGTCGAGTTTGGCGCTGCAGCCCAGGGATCTTCTGTATACACCTCCCCAAAAAGAAATCCCTGGCTCACTTTTAGGTGATACGCTGCAGCGCCTCTTTGCCTGCTTTTGCCTTTTTTCGTTAAATTTCGCAGTTTTTGAGGTTGGAAATTCCATTTTCCTGTGATTTCGCTCATTTTTAACGTGAAATGCGCGCTTTTTTTGGTTATTTCCCGTTTATAAAGTTATCTTTTGGGGAGATTCTAGTTTTGTCGCAAGAGGTTGTTATGAAAATCGGAAAGACCGAAACTCGCCTGAATGCCGCCATCGAGAAACGCGGGGCCTTGTTTGCCGTTCTGCTCGATCCGGATACTTCGGACGAGGCCGCCTTTGTAAAGGCTGGCGCGATGGCCGCCGAGAACGGAGCCGACCTCTTGCTGGTGGGTGGTTCTTATTTGGGGAATTTTACGCTTCCCAAGCAGGTAGCTGCTCTCAAAGCTAATGTTGACTTACCCGTGGTTCTTTTCCCGGGTGGAGCCTCGCAGGTGGTTCCCGGTTTTGACGCGATGTTGTTCATGACGCTTGTGAGCGGTCGCAACCCGAACTACCTCATCGACGAACAGGTGCGCGGTGGTGCCTTGGTGCGTGCTCTCAACATGGAAGCCATTCCGACAGCCTACCAGCTCATCAATAGTGGCAAACGTACAACAGTGGAATACATTAGCGGTACAATGCCTGTACCGGCGAACAAACCCAAACTTAGCATGGTGAACTCTATTGCCGCTGAACTTATGGGTATGCGCTATGTTTACTTGGAAGCGGGCAGCGGTGCCGAAGAACCGGTACCCGTAGAGCATATTGCCTATACCCGCAAGGCAACCGAAATGACAATCATTACCGGCGGTGGCATCAAGGACCCGCAGACAGCCGCCATCCGTGTGGCTGCCGGCGCGAACATCATCGTGACCGGAACGCTGTGGGAAAAAGTTGAAGACCCTGCTCTCTTAAAAGAATTTGCCTCTGCAATTCATATCAAGGGTTAAAAATTTCGTAATACTGAGGTCGCGACCTTTGGTCGCTATGAGGTATGAGGGCCTAGAGGCTAGGATCTAGGGAGAAATATCACGGCTTCGCCGTCTTATATTGACGCACGAAGTGCGAGATAATGAGAGATGCGTCGGGGCTAAAGCCCCTCTGAGCAGTCAGCGATGAGTAGTAAAACCACAAAAAATATACCTCACTCCTCATAGCTCACCGCTCACGGCTATTCCCCGCGCCTCGTGCCTCGAGCCTCTATTGCATCCCCAATAATCTTTTGGTATATTTACAACATGTAACCGAACGGTTGCCGCTTGGCGTTATGCCAGCATTCTTTTATGGACATAACAAAAGAGGAAAAATGGCTCGCGAAATTCGAGAGACCCCGATTTTGTACGGCGAGGATGCTCGCCGGTTTCTAGCCCGTATGGAAGAGCGGCACCCGGAACCTCCGGAAGTTCGTGCCCAGCGCCTGCGGGATTACGAATTTATGAAAAAGGCTTACGAGCGTGGCATGGCAGAACAGCGTGCTCGCGAAGCGGCCAATGGAGGATTAGACCCTTGGTTCAAGCATGTATAGATAGGGAAAAGTTAAGCTTCATTCGCTTAAAACCGTCGTACTCAATTGAAAAATTTAGTTGTGGTGACGAAGATTTAGACGATTTCATTCTTCATCATGCGGTGGCTTTTCAAAAACATTTGCTGTTTGTCAGTTATGCTTTTGTAGATAACGATACCAGTCAGGTTCTAGCTTATGGCAGCCTTGCGAATGACAAGGTTGCCATAACTGATTTTAAGGACAAGGCGGAATTCAATCGTTTTCGCAAAAAACGCGGCTTCCCGAATGAAAAACGTTTGAAAAGTTATCCCGCAGTGAAGTTGTGTCGCTTGGGGGTTGATGAAACCGCAAAGGGGCTGCGGATTGGAACGACCATTTTGAACTACATCAAGTCTATGTTCGTTATCAACAACAAGACTGGTTGTCGCTTCCTTACTGTCGATGCCTACTTGAATGCAGTCCCGTTCTACGAAAAGAATGGTTTCCGCTTCATGAACGCCGAGGATAGCGATCCGCATACGCGTCTCATGTACTACGACCTGATGAATCTTGTGTAGCAACATGTCTCCTGCGACTAGTCTCCTCATACCTCACTGCTCATCGCTCACTGCTCTTTGAGGGGTGAGGGTCTAGAGGCTAGGATCTAGGGAGAAATATCACGGCTTCGCCGTCTTATATTGACGCACGAAGTGCGTGATTCTTATTCACTAGCCTCAACTCTCTATTCACTAGCCTCTCATCTCGAACCTCATAGCTCACCGCTCACGGCTTTTTCTCGAGCCCCGAGCCTCATTTCCTAACCTATAACAAATACTGATTAATTCAATATAAACAATCTATTAGACATTATGAATTGACGTATTTAAATTTGGCCACGAAAACGAAATAATTGTTTTCTTCTGCAATAAAGGAGTTGTTATGAAACAGTTTTTCAAGACTGTCACTTTGCCCATTATCGTGTGTGCCGCTATGTTCTTTGCTGCCTGCGAACAGGGCTATTCCTGCAATTACGATGAATCGGCGAATACGCTTTCTTGCCCTGAAAAAACTTACAAGACAGTGACTCTTGCGGGTAAGGTTTGGATGGCTGAAAATATGGAAGTTTACGTTCCCGATTCCAGCATCTGCTACGGCAACGATCATGCTAACTGCAAAACGATGGGCCGCCTCTACACTTGGAATGCCGCGGATAATGGCCTTTGCCCCAATGGTTGGACGCTTCCCACTCAAGAGAATTTCAAGGCCGCCTTCGGTAGCGCCACTGCGGCCGAACTCAAGAAGGCCGACGGGTTCAAGATGCTGTTTGCCGGATTCCGCTATTTCGACGGAAAGTTCGTAGACAAGGATGCTAGCGCAAGTTTCTGGACAAGGGACAGCTACGACGATGCGCGCGCCTATCTCGTCCGCGTGACCGATTCGTCCATTGCTTATGAGCATTTCAACAAGAGCATCGCCGCCTCCGTCCGCTGCGTAAAAGAGTAATTTTTCCTACCTTCTTCCTAACCACCAATCACCAACCACTAATCACTTTCAACAATCCTCAAAGCGGCTTTGCCGCGACCTCACACCTCAAAGGCACGAAGTGCCGACCTCAAATCCTCTATGACTTGGCTCATCGACTTATTTACCAAGCCCTCGGTCGGGCAACAAGTTGTCGCGATAGCATTCACTGCGGCTATTGGCCTGATGTTGGGCAAAATCAAGGTCAAGGGTATTAGCCTTGGCGGGGCGGGTGCGCTTTTCGTGGGCATCCTGTTTGGGCATCTGGGGCTTCGGGTTGAGGGGAATGTGCTCCACTTTATCCAGGAATTCGGCCTCATCCTCTTTGTCTACACGATCGGTATGCAAGTGGGACCGGGCTTCATGGATTCCATTCGGCGTCACGGCCTGGTGCTCAACGTGCTTTCGACAGGTGTCGTCTTGTTGGGTGTCGTGGTGACGCTTTGCCTTTATTTCTTTACGGATATGCATAACAACGTACCCGTGCTCGTCGGTATGCTTTGCGGCGCTGTTACAAACACACCTTCTCTGGGTGCCGCGAATTCTGCCTTTGCCGCGGCCGGGGTGGACGCGTCGTTGACGGGTATCGGGTACGCTGTTGCATATCCTTTCGGTGTCATAGGGATTATCCTCGTGATGATTCTGGCTCGCCTTGTGTTCCGGCAAAACCCGAGCCAGGCGGCGAAGGATTACGCCGCCGACATCGCGGCCAATACGAGCGAAATTGAGTCGTGCAGCCTGATGGTCGAAAACCGGAACCTGTACGGAATCCAGCTCAAGGAAATCCCAGATTTGATTTCGAGCGGGGTGGTTATCACGCGCCTCATGCGCGGCAGCGATATTTTTACCCCGAACGGGAAGACGATTATAGAAGAGGGCGACAAGGTACATATTGTGGGCATGCCTGATGCGGTTGCCGTCATGGAAAAAATCATTGGTAAACGGCTTGAAAAGCCCATAACCCAATTTGCATCCGACACGGCGAAACCTATCCAGGTCAAAACCATCCTCGTGACGAACAAGAAGGTTTTGGGCCGGACAATCGGCTCGCTCGCCCTTGCAGAACGTTACGGCGTGAACGTGAGTCGCGTGGTCCGCAGCGGGTTCAAGTTTACGGGGCGTCTGGATTTGCGCATCAAGTTTGCAGACAAGTTAATGGTTGTTGGACCTGCCGAGGGGATTGAGGCTGCCGCGAAGAAATTGGGCAACTCGCTTACGGCTCTTGACCATCCCGAAATCTTGCCTGCGTTCTTGGGTATTTTCCTGGGTGTTGTTGTCGGGAGCATCCCGATTGCGATTCCGGGCATGCCGACTCCGCTCAAGTTGGGGCTTGCCGGTGGTCCGCTGATTGTCGCTATTCTGCTTAGCCGTAAACGCAAGATTGGCCCGCTCAACTTCTTCATGGCGAGTAGTGCGAATCTCATGCTCCGCGAATTCGGCCTCACGCTCTTCCTCAGCTGTGTGGGCTTGAATGCCGGCATCAAGTTCTTCGATGTGCTTTTGAATGGGGACGGTTTCCACTATATGGCGTTGGCTGCGCTGATTACCTTCTTGCCGCTTGCCATTATGGCCGCTATCGGTCACCTAGTTTTCAAGGTGAATTACCTTTCGCTCTGCGGCGTACTTGCCGGTGCTACGACCGATCCGCCCGCGCTTGCGTTCGCGAATGGCCAGGCGGACAGCGAGGCGGTGAACATCGGATACGCCTCGGTCTACCCGCTCACCATGCTGTTGCGTATCCTGAGCGGCCAGGTCCTTGCCATTCTGCTTCTGCAAATGGCCTAACTTATCCGTCATATCATAGGAACAGACCGCGATGCGGCCTGTTTTGCGTATTTTTGGGCATTTTTCTTTTGCCCTTCGTCTTTCCCCCCAATAATTGTGTATTTTTCTTGAAAAAGAGGACGCACCCGAAAGGTGCTGTTTTTGAGGTATCGCTATGCAGAAATTGGTTGTTGTGACTTACGTGCTCCGGGCGCTTGGTTTTGTGCTCGTACTCCTAAGCCTTTTTGGCCACAATTTGATTCTCAATCTGTTTCCGGGACTGGAAGGGACTTCGATCAATCCCATTTTCTATTCGGGTATTGCAGTCTATCTCGTGGGTGCGGCAATTTATTTCGTATTGAACAAGAAGCGCATTGCCGAACGTAGAAAACGCCAGATCCAGGAAGCCGAGGAACGTGCGTTCGGGGGGAACGCTTCTAGTGCCGAATCCGAGAAAGACAGTGCCGAGCCCAAGGACAATGCATAGGTGAAGGGAAAATATGGGCGATTTCATGATTCAGATAGAGCATTTGCACAAGACTTACCGTAGCGGTTTTTTGATGAAACCGAAGCTTGCGCTCAAGGATGTGAGTTTCAATGTGGAGTCGGGGCAAGTATACGGATTTATCGGCCCCAACGGGGCGGGCAAGTCGACGACGATTAAGGTGCTGACCGGACTTTTGAACTTTGATTCGGGGAAGGTTTTGGTGAACGGGATTTCTCCGCGCGATGTGAAAAGCCGCCGCTTTATCGGTTATTCTCCGGAACAGCCCTACTTTTACGATTACTTGACGGGGCGTGAATTGCTCAAGTTCTATGGCAGGCTCGTGGGGCTCGAAGGTTCCCTGCTCGATTCCCGTATTCACTGGGCACTTGAACTCCTGCATGCCGACAAGGACTGGATTGACAGGCGCTTGCGCTCGTATTCCAAGGGAATGATGCAGCGCGTGGGCATTGCCCAGGCTGTTCTTGCCAAGCCGAAACTCCTGATTTTAGACGAACCGATGAGCGGGCTCGATCCGATGGGCCGCCGCGACGTGCGCGAGGCCATCCAGGAACTCAACCGTGACGGGGTCACGATTTTCTATTCCAGCCACCTTCTCAGCGACGTGGAATCGATTAGCCACCGCGTGGCGATGATTGTCGATGGAAAAATCGTCCGCGAAGGCAGTGTCGACGAGATTACCGAATCCTGCGGGGTGGAGTATCACGTGCGCACGCGCACGACGATACTCCAGAACGACCTCCCCGAGGGCGTTGCCCCGACGGGGCACCCGCAGGAGTGGGTGTGCGCCGACGATGCCGCCCGCGACCGCCTACTGGCCTATTGCCTTTCGAACGGAATTGCCGTCGAGAAGATGGACCACAAACGGCCGAGCCTCGAAGATATTTTGACGGAGGAGATTGCCCGTGCAGACGCTTAAGCATATCGGCATCATTGCCCTCAATACGTTCCGCGAATCGATTCGCGACAAGATTCTTTATAACATTATTTTGCTCGCTATTGGGCTTGCCTTGTTCAGTATTGTGCTGGGCGAATGGTCCGTGTTTGACCGCGCCTACGTGATTAAGTCTACCACGCTTACCGTGATGAACCTTTCTTGCCTTCTGATTTCCATATTTGTGGGGATAAGCTTGGTGCAGAAAGAGATTCAACGGCGGACGGTGTTGACGCTTTTGTCCAAGCCCATCAGCCGAGCGTCGTTTGTTATCGGTAAGTATTTTGGCTTGCTTGCCGTGGTGGCGGTACACTTGGTTTTGCTCACGGGAGTCTACTATGCCATCTTGTTCCTCACGAGTGCGGAACCGACGCTGTACCTCCTTGTCGCGATATACCTGATTTTCTGCGAAATGGCAGTTGTCATTGCTGTAGCGCTCCTGTTTAGTAGCTTTAGTAGCACTGTGCTCAGCGCTCTCTTTACGCTTGGCGTTTACCTTGCTGGGCATTTGAGCGATGAACTTTTGGAACAGGTGCGTTTCGCAAGCCGCATGGGAGAGATGGGGGATGCCTCGACGGCAGTGCTTGAGAAGGTCGCGGTGGTCTTGCATGCCGTGTTCCCTGGGCTGTACAGATTCAATGTCTCTACTTACGTGGTCCACGGGCTTGCTTTGCCGGACCTTTATCTGCTGTGGAATTCCTTGTATGCGCTAGGCTATGTATGCGTGTTCCTCGGAGTGGCCAGCTGGTGGTTTAGCCGGAGGGATTTCTTATGAGAAACCAGTACATGGCGAAGGTCCTTGTCTACAATAAACTTGTGACCGAGGATCAGATTAACGCTTACAAAGACAAAGTCTCCGATTCCAAGGATATCGGGCAGGTGCTTGTTGAAGTGGGGCTTTTGAAGCCTGCTGTTTACCAGAAGGTCCTTGCTTACGTCCGTGACCTTGAGGCGAAGAAAGCACAAGCGGAGACCGCAGCCGCCGCGAATGCGGCGGCCATTGCCGCGGCCAAGGAAAGGGATGCTGCGAAGGCAAAAGAACAGGCTAAGGAACAGGCGAAGGCCCAAGCGACTCCTCCTGCGAAGAAGGCCGCGGCGAATGGGGCGCCTTCGGCGCCCGCGTCCTCCAGCCAAGGCGAGCTCCAGATCGAAGGAAACGACATTTACGGAAAGTCTTCCATTTCGGCGAAGGAAGTCAAGGCGGTTGCCGGTCTCGAATCGACCCAGCTTGCCGAGTTCAAACCCACGATGCAGGAAAGCGAACCGGAGGCTCCAGCGGCCCCTGCCGCAGCGGAAGAACCGGCCAAGGCTTTGCCCACCCATTTTGCAGTTGAAAGTGGCGAAGGTGCTCCGGTCCAGGCTCCCGAATCGCTCTCTCCGACGACATCGCTTGCCGAGATGATTGCTTTTGCCCGCAAGTTCAACGCGACAGACATTTACCTCTATCCGGACCGCCAGGTGGCTATGCGTCAGTCGGGCAACATTGTCCCTGTCACCGAAGAAGCGATGAGCGTTTCGGAACTGTCGAACCGCCTGGACGATGTCGCGGACTGTTTTGACGACGGATACAAGATTGTTCAAGGCGAAAACTTCAGCAAGACGGCCGGTGTTCCGGGCGTTGGTCGAATTCGCCTTTCGGTGACATGGTTTGATGGGGTCCCGAGTGTATCGATTCGCATTATCCAAGCGGAGTCAGCGTCGCTCGAAAGCCTTTATTTGCCGCCGTTCTGTGAGAGCTTTGCTGAACTGACCAGTGGCCTTGTGCTCATTGCGGGCCCGTCGTTCAGCGGGCGCACGACGACGATGCTTACCTATGCCGAAACAATCATGCGGAACAGGGAAACCTACATCCAGACCGTCGAGAAGCCTATAGAACGCCTTCTCCGCAATACGGCGGGGGCTGTTGCCCAGCGCGAAGTCGGGCTGCATGTGCATTCGGGAGTCGAGGGAATTGAACTTGCCATGAACAATGGTGCCGATGTCATCTTGTTCGACCACCTCGAAAACATGGAAGAACTTTCGCTTTTGTTGCAGGCTTCCAACGCTGGTGCTCTCGTGTTTGCCGTGACGACGGGCAATAACATCCATGCGTTGCTTTCCCGTCTGTTGGCTTCTGTTCCGGAAGCGTCGCGGACGAGTTTCGCTTACACGCTTGCCGAACAGCTCAAGGGCGTGATTGTACAGCAGTTGGTGCCGGTTGTGCAGAACCAGGGGCTTATCCTTGCGTGCGAGGCAATGAAGGTATCGTCCACAGTTGCGAACATGATCCGCAAGAACGATTTCTCGCAAATCGCGGCAGCAATAAGCAGCCAGCACGATCAGGGCATTACGTTGGATGACTCCCTGCAGAAGTGTGTGGAATCCGGTTACATCGATGGCTTTGAGGCTTGGAAGCGCGCTTACGACAACAGGCGCTTTGCGTCTTACCGCCCGGCTAAATGACGAGGTGTACTATGGCTACAGAAATAGAAGCTCTTTTGGATTATGCGCTGAATATTGGTGCAAGCGAAGTGATTGTCTCGGAAGGCCTATCTCCTTCGGTGCGCTTGGCAGGCCGTGTGTGTACGATTCCCGATGCCCCGGTTGTTGAACGGGGCTCGATTGTTGAATTTTTGGGCGAACTCGAAGCGGAGAGCGGTTCGTTAGTTGGCGGCCCGTGGGTGAACACTCATTGGCGTGTTCGTTATTTCCGCGAAGCGCGTGGTAATGCCGCCGTGTTCCGCCCGATTTTGGAGCAGTGCCCCGATTTCTCTGCCTTGGGGATTACAGAGAATATGAACAACCTTCTCGGGTTCAGTTCGGGCCTTGTCGTGTTCGGAGGCCCGGCATGTAGCGGCAAGACGACGACGGCATCGGCTTACGTGGGTACACTGTGTTCGAGCAGAATGTTGCGTGCGAGCTTTATTGGGAAGGAGGAATTGCATATCAATTCTGGCGAAAGCCTTGTCCTTCAGGATTCTACCACGAAAATAGAAAAGAGAATGGACCAGGCGCTTCGCAGTGGGACCGACCTCTTCTGGATGGGGGATTTTGAACGCGATAACTTGCTCCCGATGCTCGAAGCGGCCAATGCGGGTGCGCTTGTCGTGGTGAACGTGACGGCGGGTAACTCTGTTGGCGTGCTCGAAGCCTTGCTGTCGGCTTCGGCTCCCGAAATGCGTTCCCTCGTGCGTACGATGCTTGCGGCTGTGCTCAAGGCCGTCGTGGTGCAGCGCCTGTTGCCCACTGCCGACGAGAAGGGTATTGTCCCTGCTTGGGAAGTCCTGTACAATACGCAGAATGTGGCGACGCATATCCGTAATGGTGAACACTTCAAGTTGCCTTCAATTATTGCGTCGTCGGCTTCGGAAGGCATGTTGTTGATGGATGATTGCCTGGCCGAACTTGTTCGTTCGGGTTATGTCAATCGTGAAGATGCGGGGAAATATGTTTCCAATCCGGCCCGCCTTGGTTAACTTGTCCCCAAATGGTCTAGGACGTATTTTGTACGCCCTGACAGTTTTGCTTGCATCGCTTGCTTTTGCAGCAGGCGAACCTGCTCCTGTTGATTCTTTGTCAGCACCTCCGGTGCAACAACCCTCTGCCGATTCTGTCTTGGCTGCATTTGATTCTGTCGTGAAAACGGATTCGGTTGTTTCTGCCGATTCTACGGTAGTAGATTCGTCCTTGAAAAAACAGAAGTCTGTGCTTTATCTGAGCGGCGGCGAAGATTCTCCTTGGTTTTATTTGGGCGTACTTTACGCTATCGAGGAGTACCATGTTCCCGTCGATTCCATTGTAGGTACGTCGTGGGGTGCTTGGGTCGGATTTATGTGGTCTAGGGGAATGCGTCTGGACGATATGCAGAGGCTTTTCCTGGAAGAAGATTTTGAACCGTTTGTCGGTCATGACTTCATTGTCGAAAAAACGGAATGGAATACTTTTGACTGGCCTATTTCTTTAGAAGGAATTCCGAGTCTCAGGTACCGTTTTGCCTTGCGGTCGGATTCTACCGGTATCCCGCATCGCATTCCCAGACCGCTCATCCTCGATACGGCCGGTGTTGAACGCGCTTTGGGGAAGTTGCGGTTGCAAGAAAGTCTGTATCGCCAGTCTGTCAAGTCCAAGATTCCATTTTCCGTGCTCGCATGCGACGGGACGGTTGGCAACACGAGCGAAGATGTCTTGAAATCCCTTCCGTGGTTGGGTAATAGCGAGTCGGGGGAAATTTGCCCGTATTTGGCTTTGCCTGCCGAAGATTCTCCCGATGAATATCCCATTATAGCCATTGCCGATCCTGTGCGTGCTAATCTCACAGGAAATCCGTGGCAGCGTGCTTTGAAAAAGTATGCGGGTGAGGGCTTGAACAATCGCCCGGGGCTAATTGTGCGTGCACATTCGATTCCGGAAACCAGCCACAATGCTCTTATCCAGGCTGGTTTTTCTGCCATGGAAAAACGGGTGAACTCGCTTCCATTTGAGCAGGACCGCAGAAAGAATTACGAAGAAATAAAGTCCGAAGTGTATCCGTGGTTCCGTTACAACCCCACGTTTGATAGTTTGTCCGCAGAAAAACATATCAATGCGAAATCGTACTGGGATGAAGGGGATACCGGAATTGTCGCTCCGCGCCGCTTTGCATACGCACTCACGCAAAATCCCGTCTATGATTCGCTTATGCTGGATATGCAGTCGAACGGCGATTTGATTGTTGGAGCGAAGTCTTCTCCCGTATTCGATATTGCCTTGGGTGGTTTTGGTTCCAACGCTTTCGGCCCGAATGTCTATGGAGAGATGGGTGTCCGCTTTATCAATCAGATGGAGTTCAATGTGAATGTCGCTGGGTTCTGGGGCAACAATAGCTACGGCCTGCGTCCTTATTTCGACATAGACCGGTTGTGGAACAAGAACTGGAGCCTTTCGTTTGCCTATGAGTGGCAAAATGTTCGCCCCCTCAAGTCTTTCAACGATGAACTCCCGCATGAGGACCGTATTTATTCGGAACACCGCAGCGACCTCTCGGCATCAGTAACGTATTTGCTTACCGCAACGCAGAGTATCTCGCTAAGTGTCATGTTCGGTAACAGGGAATTCGAGATGGACACGCTCGCCTACGAAGAGCAGTTCTTTAATACTTATCCTGTTTCGCCGAGTTTGCATTTCGAACAGTATTCTGGCAAGCGGGACAAGTGGTTTGCTACAGAGGGTTATGCAATCAATGCCGACTTAGGGCTTGAGGCTATTGGGTTCGAACTGGGCCGTGCCGACTTTATTCCCATCTATTGGAAGGGAGAAGTGGATGCCTATTATGCCGTGTCTCCCAGGAAGTTTGCAACGTTCATCTTCGGAGCCGCAGGCGGAATTGAGCAGTACCATGAGGAAGGTTTCGGCTACGAGTACCCGAAGGACTTTGATTACGCTGTACTAAGTAACTGTTACAGGTTCCAGCCCCAGGCGACTCCGTGGAGTACGGAATGGTACAACTCGACACTCGCATCTCACCATTACGGCTTGCTTAGGATGAGTGCTGCCCTGCACTACAAAGGGAGCGGACTGTGGCTTTATGGCGCCTATATCCGGGATTTCGAGAGCAATCCGTCGGTGACTTTGGGTGCCAACAAGGTCGTCATGGAGCCGACGTTCCGGTTTGTGTACCGGTCTATCAATGTGCTTGCCGGTATGTCGCGAACGGTTGACTTCGAAACGGCTGGTGATTTGAACAAGTTTGACGATTACAAATACTTTATCCGTATTGGTAATTACAATCTATTCTAATCTGGATTTGTTATTCTCCGCGATTCTTTGCGGCGATGTTTTTGTACTTGTTGTGGTCTTTCAGGTTGCTGCTGAAGAAATGCGTACCTGAGCCATCGTCTTTTGCGACAAAGTAGAGCGCGTCTGTCTTTGCGGGCTTGAGAGCCGCCTCGATAGCCTTGCGGCCCGGGTTCGAGATGGGGCCGGGCATGAGGCCTTTGAACTTGCGCGTGTTGTAGGGACTGTTGCTGTTGAGCTGGCTCTTGTAAATGGGACCCGTTAGGTTCCTGAAAATGAACCGGACGGTCGGGTCCGCTCCGAGCGGCATGCCTATGCGGAGCCTGTTGTGGAACACTCCCGCGATGAGTGGGCGCTCGTCGGGCTTGCCAGTTTCTTCTTCGACCACGCTTGCCAGTGTGAGCACTTTGTGCCAACTGCCGAGAGTTTCCCACATGGTCCCTTCCATGTCCTTGTATTGTTCGCGGAGTTTCAGGTTTGCCGAGACCATCTGCTTGATGATTGCCTCTTCGTCGGCGTCAACGGCGAATGGGTAGGTTTCGGGCAGCAGGTAGCCTTCCAGTGATTTGGCGCTGACTCCGAGCGATTGGGTGAACTTCGGGTCGTGGATCAATGCGTTCCAGCGGTTTGTATCGAGGTTCGGGAACGCTTTCATGAGGTACGACGGGATTTCCCACGAGGCGCGGCCTTCGGGGATGGTCACCTTCTTCACGGCGTTCTTTCCGCTTTCGAAAAGGGCGATGATTTCGTCGAGTTTGCTGTTCGCGGGAACTTCGTACCAGCCCGCTTTCAGGTTAGGTTTGTGCAAACGACACCACAGTTGGAACGCCAAATCGTCGGTCCAGATGCCATTTTCATGTAAAATTTGCGATACTTTTGCGGGGGAACTGCCCTTCGGGATTTCCAAAAGGACCATTTTTTCGTTGCCGGAGAGCGCATTTAGCCTATTTTTTGCTTGAAAACAAGCAAAAATCGCCAAAATGACCAAAATAACCGTCGAAATAAAAAAAATCTTCTTCATTAAGTAAAAATTTAAAAGAAATACAACCGAATCGAAAAATAAAAAGGTATATTCGTATAGCATTGTTGAATGTTTTCATGAAACTGAGGAAAGTTATGAAAAAGGTGTTGTTTATTGCTCTTGCCCTCTTGGTTGCCAATTCTTTCGCTGCCAAGAAGGTTAAATCCAAGCTCGGCGATGTTGATCTCACCAAGGAAAAGGGTGGTGGATCCGTGGTCTGTACCGCAGGCTTCAATGACGAACTGACCATCGTGAAGGAAGCCGATACGGATGTGCTTGTGAAAGGTAATTGCGGCCAAGGTTGGGTTGAAAAATCCAAGATCGAATACGTTGCACAGGCTGCTGGCGACAAGTCCATGAAATTGGAAGGCGTGGACGTGGTTGGCTGGCTCGATAACCCGAGCGCCGTGTTCGTGTTGGAAAACGACGACATCGACTTCGATGGCGTGAACATCGACCGTGACTTCAAGGAATACTTGCAGCACACGATGGACCGCGAACAGATCGAAATGCACAACAACGAAAACTAATCGTTGTTGGCCTTTTGAAACGTTTTTGGAACTCCGCTCCGGCGGAGTTTTTGTTGTTTCTATCCTTGCCGCGTGTAAAATGTTTTTTTCTTATGTGCTCGCTCACACGTCTCCGGTGACACAAATCACGGATTTTGGGTGATAATGTGTTGAAAAAAACGGATTTTCCTTGTTTTTGAACGTATTTCGCGGATTTGTACGTAACCCGTTGAATTGTATCAAAATAAATTACAAGGAAGATTCACAAATAATATCTATTTTTACGTTGGGATAGGTGAATCCACTTTTTTTAGAAGGAAAGGATGTTATGAAAAAGATTTTTATAACGATGATGCTTGCCGCTTTAGCGGCTTTCGCTGTAAAGCCCAACAGGGTCGGTCCTGTGAGCACTTACGGCGAACTTAAGGCAAACGGCGGAAAACTGTCCGGTTCTTGCCCTGCTTACAAAGATAAGACAGTCCAGGTCAGAGGTATGAGCCTTTTCTGGAGCTCGGGTGCAGATAGCTCCCTTGTTTACTATACAGCCCAGGCTATGGGCCTCATGGTGAAGGACATGGGAATCGAAGTTCTTCGTTTTGCCTTGGGTGCCGGTGACGAAAAGTTCGATAGCCATGGTCGTTCTTACACCACGGGTGGTGCCAACGACCAGAAGGCAATGGTTAGCAAGCTTGTTCGTGCTGCCGTTGAAAACGACATTTACATTATCCTTGACTGGCATACCGAAGGTACTTCATCGTACACTAACGATGCGAAGGAATTCTTTAGCTGGGCTGCTCAGGAATTCGGTCAGACCAACAACGTTATCTTCGAAATTTGGAACGAACCGGCGAATGGCGCTTCCATGTCCAATGTGAAGAGTCATGCGGATCAGGTGATTCCTGCTATTCGTGCTCATTCCGACAACCTCATCCTCGTGGGTAGCCCCGATTGGTCCAGCCATCCGGAAGAATGCGCCAAAGCCGGCATCAGCGATAACAACTACGGCTGTACTCTCCACTTTTATGCTGCAACAGGTGCCCACCAGGTGGGTAGTGGATATGATGGACGTGCCTCTGAAGCTATGAGCAAGGGCGTTCCCGTGTTCGCTACGGAATGGGGTACTGTTAGTTCCGATGGTAACGGCTCTCCGAACCGTTCTGCTAGCGAGGCTTGGGTGAACTGGATGAACCAGAACGGCGTCTCCTGGGCGAACTGGTCTGCCTCCGCTATTGCCGAACAGTCCGCTGCGTTTTCGACTTTGACTTTGAACCAGGGACTGAAATATACTGAGTCTGGTAACATGGTGAAGGGCTGGATGAACAAGAGTGCGTCCTATTCCGATTGCGGCCTTGGCAACCACCTTGGTTCCGATGCGGACGATAATGGATTCTCTACCGGTGTTGCCGATGGCGCCACGACGGACCTCATCGACGACATGGAAGACGGCGACCGCTACACCTACACGGGCGGCTTCTGGTCTGCCTGGGCCGACTCCGATGACGACAAGGATGGTCGCGGTGCAACGAAGATTAGCAACAAGAAGTTCACCAATGACTTCGGCAAGGAAACCTACGACGTGCTTATTCCCGCTAAGGATGGCGATGATTCCAAGTTCATGGCCGGTATGGAAGGCATCTATATTGACCAGGGAGCCTACAAGTGGGCTCCGTACGTCGCTATGGGCTTGAACCTGACGAAGGATACCGCGAACTTTGCTGAATTTGCAAAGTGCACCTCCATTTCCTACAAGTACAAGGGCGCTGCTCATAACTTCCGCGTCGAACTCTCCACGATCACTAACTACAACTTCCACTTTGTCGATGCCGAAGCATCGGGTGAATGGAAGACTGTTGAATTGACCCCGGATATGTTCCAGCAGCATACCACTTGGGCCGATCCGCAGATTACCGATTTGAAGGCAAACTTGGGCAAGGCCAACCGCTTGGCTTGGGAAGTGAACGGCGTTGTTGACCGCCCGGCTTCCGAAATCCAGCCGCTCTACGATTACCTCTATGTGGATGACATTCGTTGCAATGGCGCTTCTATCACGGCTATTTCCACTCTGGAAACTCTGGAAAGCTCTTCTTCTGGTCCGACTTCTTCTCCGAATGGTTCTTCTTCTTCTGTTGGTCCGGGTCCTGCCGGTTCCTCCAGCAGTGGTGTTGGCCCGGCAACTCAGGTTATTACCGTTGTTGATATCGACGATGTTGAAGATGGTGATGAAGTCCTGAAGACGACCGGTACTTGGTATGCTTATAACGACAGTGTTCCGGGTGGTCTCTCCACTATCACGAACACTTATGATCCGGCTCTTCCGGGTTATGTCGTGGTGTTCCCGGGTACGGAAGATCCGACTAATGGTACTGCTGGCTTTGTCGGCCTGAAGGGAATTGTTTTGAATCCGGGTACCTACAAAGAAAAGCCGTTTGTCGCTATCGGTTTGAACACGAACGCCGACACGACTAAGGGTATTGATTTGAGCCAGTGCTCCGCTCTCTCCTACCGCTATAAGGGTGCTGCACATAGCTTCAAGCTTCAGGATGGTTCCGTGAAGGACTACGACTATCACTATGTCAAGAATCAGGCTTCCGATGAATGGAAGACTTCCACCTACAATCTGGATAATTTCACGCAGGATGGCTGGGGCGAAGCTAAGGAACTGAACTATGCCGCTATTACGAAGATGGCTTGGGAAGTTCTGGGCTGGGCTAATTCTGATCAGCAGCCGTCCAAGGACTTCCTCTACATTGACGACCTGAAGTGCGTGAATATCATTAAGGATGCAATCAAGGGTGTCCGCATCGTTTCCAACACCATCAGGCTCGGTGTCCAGGGCAACAGCCTCTTTGTCAACCTCGACAAGGCTGGTTCTGTCCGCGTCCAGATCTTCGACCTGATGGGTCACGCTGTTTCGAACACTATTGAATCGATGAACGCCGGTGCCAACACCGTGTCTCTCGAAAAGATGAGCAAGGGTAGCTACATCGTCCGCATCGTCCGCGGTAGCGAAGTCAAGGCTGCTCGCGTCACGATTCGCTAATCCTTCTAAAAAACGAAATTAAAGGGTTCCGCCTCGGCGGGCCCTTTTTTGTATAAAGAAAACTACCGGCTACGCCGGTAGTTCCGTAAAAGCCTTCTGGCGGTCATGAGAAAAAAATCCTTTGATTAATATTGAAATGCGGTCTGCCAACTGCATCACAATAAAATCAAAGGATTTAAAATGAATGATAGAAATAAATCGACAGCCCATACCACATGGAATTGTAAGTACCATATCGTGTTCGCTCCAAAGTTCAGAAGGAAAATTCTGTACAGTCAGAAGAGGGAGGTCGTTGGGAAAATTCTAAGGAAGCTGTGTGAATGGAAAGATGTGGAAATAATAGAGGCGGAGGTTTGCCCAGACCATGTACATATGTTGGTGGCGATACCGCCCAAACTCTCGGTATCAAGTTTCATGGGATATTTGAAGGGGAAGAGTAGCCTTGAATTGTTTGATATTATTCCGGAACTGAAAAAAAAGGTACCGGAACCGGGTCTTTTGGTGTCGAGGATACTATGTTGACACGGCTGGGAAAAACGCAGACCGCATCAAGGCATATATTCAACAACAATTAGAGGAGGACAAACTGGGCGAACAACAAACCATGTTTGACAAGTAGTGCCCGTTTACGGGCGGCCTAGTAAGGACCCTTGCAGGTGGCAGATTGACGTGCGTGCCCTTGCACGCCGCTAGTATTGTAGGGCTACGCCCGTATATGAAGAACCGCCGGCTTCGCCGGCGGGTCACTTTTTTTGTACATTAATCGCATTTTGCGTTTATTTGCATATTTGCATAGTTTTCTTATATTTTTTTGCTATATTTGGGCCATGAAATTTACGAAAGGTGTAAAAGACGGGCTACCTATCGGAATTGGTTATTTCGCGGTGTCCTTTGCTTTTGGCATCAATGCAGGCGCTGTCTTACATTCATGGATTCTCGCTACGCTGATTTCCATGACAAACTTGACTTCGGCCGGCCAGTTTGCCGGGCTCAACATCATGGCTTCGGCAACAGGAACGCTTTTAGAGATGGCTGTAGCGAGCCTGTTCATCAACCTGCGCTATTCCTTGATGGCTATTTCCCTTTCGCAGAAGGTGGATTCTAATTTCGGGACGCTCAAGCGCATCCTCTTGAGTACGGGGATTACCGATGAAATCTACGCCGTAGCCATGTCCAAGCCGGGCAAGGTGAATGCGAAGTATTTCTTGGGGCTGATGGTGCTGCCTTACCTTGGTTGGGGCGGTGGAACGCTTACGGGGGCTGTCTGCGGGCAGATTTTGCCCGATATGGTGGTGAATGCACTCGGAGTCGCTTTGTATGGAATGTTTGTCGCTATTGTCGTGCCTGCAATGAAGTCCCACCGCCCCACACTTGTGGCTGTGCTGATTGCGATTGCGCTTAGTTTCGCCTTCAAGTTTGTGCCGGTGTTGAGCGGCGTGGGGGCGGGGTTTGCCATTATCATCTGCGCGGTGGTCGCTTCGCTTGTGTGTGCCGCGCTGTTCCCCATAGGCGATGCTCCGGCCAATAAGCCGCCCCAGGAGGCTCGCTGATGGACCTGAAGACGTATTTCGAATACTTGTTCGTTATGGCGGGGGTTACGTACCTGCTTCGTACGGTGCCGTTTATTTTGCTCAAGGGCGAACTGGAAAGCCGTTTCTGGAAGTCCTTCTTGAACTATGTCCCTTATACGGTTTTGAGTGCCATGACCGTACCTGCAATCTTCTATGCGACGGATAGCCGGTTGGCTGGGGTGGCTGCCCTGGTAACGGCTGTTATTGCCAGCTTGCTTGGCCGGGGACTGGTTGTGGTGGCCATTGTGGCGTGCTTGACCGTTTTGGGCGTGGACGGCGCTGCACTTTTGTTCTAAGAGTGGATTTTTTCGCTTTTTTTGTTTATATTGTTCAAAAAGAACCTGAAAAAGCGAGGTAAACAATGAAACCTGAAAGTTTTTTTGCCGGTGTTGCCGTAGGAGCCTGTGTCGCCTTTATCGCTGCAAGGGAAGTCCAAAAGAAGGTCCAGAAAAATGCCGATGATTCCGCTATCAAGGCTGCGGAAGGTGTCGCGGAACAGTCCCGTGCCGCTAGCGAAGACCTGATGGGCCAGCTCAAGAAGCACATTGAAACGGAACAGACGCTCGCTGCTGAATGTGAAGAGCTGAAGTCCAAGGTTGGGCAGCAGGCCGGAGAAATCGAGAACCTGAAAAACGCTTGCGCCATGCAGGATGGCTACAACAAGAAACTGGAGCAGGAAATCGCCGATCTCAGGGCAAAGTAATTTTTGCGAGGCTCCGCTTTTTGTCGTAACGACGTGCTGCGTTTACCGCTTCGTTTGCCACTTTGTACTGAATGTTGGTGACGCAGTGCAAAAATAAATCCCTTTATATACAAGAAAACGCCCCGAAGGGCGTTTTCTCGTGTGTGTATTGGTGGGGGATTACATTTCTTCGAGTTCTTTGCCCTTTGTCTCCTTGATGAACTTCGCAACAAAGAAGATGCTGAAGATGGCGAAGAACGAATAGATGGCGTATGTCGGGCCGACACCGATGCCGTCCTTGCCCGTGAGCACTGGGAAGCTCCAGGATACGATGAAGTTTGCACCCCATTGGGCAAGTCCGCAGATGGCGATAGCCACAGCGCGGATGCGGTTCTTGAACATTTCGCCAAGCATCACCCACATGACCGGGCCCCAGGACACCGCGAAGAAGGTGATGTAGAGGTTTGCCGCGATGAGGGCGGTGACACCCGCTGCACTCGGGAGGCTTCCGTCGGCGCCTGCGCTCATGAAGCAGATGGTGAGGGTGCTGAGGGTAACGGCCATGCCCACGCTACCGATAAGCAGGAGTGGCTTGCGGCCAATCTTGTCGATAAGCATGATAGCGGCAATGGTCATGACCAGGTTGATGCCACTCGAAATCACGCTCGTAAAGAATGCGTCGCTTTCGCCGAATCCCACGCTCTGCCAGAGCATTGTGCCGTAGTAGAAAATTACGTTGATGCCCACGAGTTGCTGCAAGATGGCAAGTCCGAGGCCCGCCCATACAATCGGGGCGATGCGCTTTTTGCCACCGACGATTTCGAGCAGGTCGGCAAGCTTTGCGGGCTTTTCGTTCTTGAACGTTTCGTGGATGGATTCAATTTCCTTGTCCACGCCGTCGGAATCGATCTTGGAGAGAACTTCCTTGGCCTCTTCCAGGCGGCCCTTCTGTACGAGGTAGCGCGGAGATTCCGGGAGCCTCCAGGCGGCGATTCCATAAAGCGCGGCCGGGATGATTTCGACCCAGAACATGATTTGCCATGCCTTGAATCCGCCGATGCAGGTATTGTTGGCAGAACCGGCGATGCGCACGATGAGGTAGTTCGAGAGCAGTGCCACGAAGATACCAATCACGATGGCGAACTGCTGCATGGAGCCGAGGCGCCCGCGCAAGTGGGCCGGTGCGGTTTCGGCAATGTAGATAGGCGCGATGATGCTTGCAACACCGATACCCACGCCGCCAATGACACGCCACACGATAAAGTCCGGAATGCCGAACGGGACACCTGAACCGATGGCGCTCACAAGGAATAGCGCCGAGGCGGCGAGCATGCAGCGCACGCGCCCAAACGAATCGGCCAGGCGCCCGGCAAAGTAGGCACCAACCGCGGCTCCGATCAGTGCAAGAGAAACTGCCCAGGCCAGCTGGTAATCTGTCGCATTGAAGTGAATTTTTAAGGCTCCGTTCGCACCGTTAATGACGGAGGAATCGAAGCCGAAGAGGAATCCGCCGATAGCCGCGGACAGGGTAATCAACATGATATGCCCGAAATTCGATTTTGCGTTAGACACTAGAACCTCTCAGGTTTGAATGTTCTAGGAATAAACTATTTGATTCTTACGAAAAAAACAAGAAATACTGAATAAAAAGCCGAAAAATTTATTCCAACTTGGAATATGTTCGCTGTTTTTACTCCCCTTCGGATGCTTCGAAATGCTCCCGAACAATCAAGTAATCCCGGTATTCTATTGTGTGGATCCCGTCGAATTGGTATTGTTTGCAGTATCCAGTTTTGATGTCGGCCATTCCATTTGAAAGGGATATTTTTCCTTGACATTCGGCACTTAAGGTTCCGTCATCGTAATAATGCTTTATATATCGGGGAATTTCAATCTCTTCTATCAAGACTCCTTTCTCGTTCCATGTCTTTCGGCTTTGTATTTGCCTGTCTTTTACTAATTCCCAATTGCTCTTTTGGCCATTTTCGTAGAATTGACTAGCTTCTCCGCTTTCTCTTTGTAAGTTTTCGCGGTCAAGATAAGAAAGTAAACCTATAAATTCTTTTTTTATTTTGCCGTTCTCCCAAAATTCTCTGTACTCATGGGGAAATTTGATTTCCTTAATCAATGTTCCATTTTCATTCCATTTTTTTGAATGGAAAACATCCTTACCTTCGTGAGTTTCTTGGGATTGCAGGTTTCCATTCTCGAAGAAGGTTTTTGCAACGCCTTCTTTAACATTGAATTTTATGACGTTACTGTCTTGAAGAGATTTTTTTAAGTATAGGAGTCCTGTCAACTCCATCTTTATTGTTCCATCTTCCCAAAATTCCCAGTATTCGCCTTTGGAGGTGCTGTCGAAACCACCCTGCTTTATCACTTTCCCATCCTCGTTCCATTCCTTCATGTAAATAGCATTCTTGAGAAAATTTGTTTGTCTCAAGAGTTTCCCGTCATCGTAAAAGTAATTGCATTGGGCGCTATCCATATTAAAGGTGTCGTCATCCATTCTGATCGCTTTGCCTTTACATTCCATGACTTTGTTTCCGTTTCCTGAATATTCTATCAATTCAGAGGCATTTGCTTCTTTAATTAAAACTCCGGATTCGTTCCATTCCTGTCTTTTATATGTGGAGTCATTTTCGACGAGTTCTTCCACGAGAAGATTTCCGGTTTCATCATACATTTTTATATGCCCTTTGGAAAAGCAAAAACCTGTATTGCATTTATGGGTTTTTCCTTTCAAATCTATTTTTAGTTTCCCATTGTCCCAAAATTCTTTGTATTCGTTTGGGTGGTCGATAAATTGAACTAATACCCCGTTCTCGTTCCAGACCTTTCTTTTAAAGGAGGAGTCGCTTCCATTCGTTTGCAGGCTACGAAGTTTTTCATCTATGATTATGTAAAGCGAATCTCCTTTCGCTATTGCGTAATGTTTTAGCCCTTTAAGAGAATCGTACTTTATAGAAATGGCAACTTCGTATTTCCCGTTTTCCTTTTTGAACAGGGTGTCAATGCCGTTGTCGGTTACGGTAAAGTAGTATTCGCTTGGGATGGATCCTGTTAATTCCTTGATTTTGTCTTTTGCGTATGCCGGTGTTTTGGATGCAAGGGTATCGGCGTCAGGGGTCCCCATTTTGATTAAATGTCTTCCCGGTTGGCTTGCGCAGCCAACAAGTACAAATGTCGCAAGTATTGGTACCACGACTTTGCGAATGAAAATCATAAACTTCTTCATAAATTAACTCTCATTTAATCTGAAATTCTATGGAAGTTCTTGAAGGTTGCGGAATCTATAATATTTCCATTTTGATCGTACTCTTTAAATATGCCATCCTTTATTTTGAAGGAGCCATCTTCTTCGACAAGTTTTCCCGTGACTTCTTGCTTGAGTTTCCCGTTTTCGTAATATTCCTTGTAGGAGTTAGGCATTTCTGCAACCAATAACAAGGCTCCATCCTCGCTCCATTCCTTTTTGCTAATCAATTTCTTGTTTTTGTAAATTTGATGTAATCCCATTTTTTTGTTTTCGTAATACTCTTTTCGGAAACCATCCTGTATCTTTATATCTCCTTGATCGTTATAGAATAGAGTTCCGACCATCTCAATTTCTATGTCTCCGTTGTGGGAATATGATTTCAGGTATTTCGGAAAAGAAAAATCGAGTGTTAAAATTCCGATTTCATTCCATTTTTTAGATGCAATTTCCTTTTTGTTTTTCCAATGGGTCTGTGTAATTTTTTTTCCGCTTTCTGAATAGGATACATGTAGACCGCTGTCCAAAAGAATGACATCTTGTTCGCCTTTATAAAGAATTCCTGTTGCTTCGTTTTCCAATTTTCCATTGTCCCAATATGTTTTCATCGTTTTGGGAAAATCGAATTCCATTTTCAATATTCCGTTTTCGTCCCAATTTTTGCACGCAATGTACTGCTTATTTTTCCAATAGCATTGTTCAAAGATTTTTCCGCTTTCATAATATTTTTCCGAGAGCCCGCTATCCAGTTGAATAAGTTTTTGATCATCTACATAAAGAATGCCTTTTTTTATTTCTTTCAGTGTCCCGTTATCCCAGTAGGATTTGTACTCTTTTGATAAATCGAATTCAGTTACCAAAATCCCCGTTGTGTCCCATTTTTTATGAAAAATAGGCGATTTGTCTTTCCACACAGTCTGTTCGCTCATTTTTCCATTTTCGTAAAAACCTGTAAAGATTCCACTATCTAATTGAATGCTGTTGTTGTCGCCTGGATAAAGAGCCCCTGTTAAATTCGCTTTTGGCTTGCCGTTATCATAAAATTCATGAAAATAAATAGGGAATTTAAGATCCTTAATTAGGATTCCGTTTTCGTTCCATTCTTTGTCAAAGATTGGTTGCCCGAGAGAGTCTCCACTTGACTCTTTTAGCAGTTTGCCCTTTTCGTTCCATTTCTTGTGTGAAATAAGATGTTTATTTTTCCATTTGTTCTGTTCATTTTTTTTCCCATTTTCGTAATATATCTCTGAAGTGCCGGAGTCTACTTTGTAGTTATTGTCAAAATCTCTATAAAGGAAACCTGTTGCTTTTGTTTCTAAATTTCCGTTGTCCCAATATGTTTTGTACTCTTTGTTAATATTATAATCTGTTTTTAGAATTCCGTTCTTGTTCCAAATCTTGCATGTAATAGGAGCTTTATCTTTCCACTCGCTGATTTCGTTGATTTTCCCGTTTTCAAAATATATTTCACGGAGCCCATTGATCAATGAGAAATTTCCATTATCATTTGTATAAAGTTCACCTTCCATTTTTGCTTTTAGGTTTCCATTGTTCCAATATTCTTTTATGTATTTAGGGAATTCTAGGTCAATTACCAATATCCCTTCTTCGTTCCATTGCTTGCTTGCAATAGCCGTTTTGTTTTTCCAGTCGTTTTGTTGTTGGAGCTTGCCACTTTCAAAGTATAGTTCTGAACGTCCGCTATCTGTTTGGAAATTGCCATTTGAGTCCATGTATAAAATTCCGGTAGCTGTTGTCTTTATTTTCCCGTTGTCCCAATACTCCTTAATATGATGTGGATAATCTGTTTCTTTTATAATGTTTCCAGACTCGTTCCAGGATGTCGCAATAAATTCAAATTTGCTTTTGTGAACTTCATGTATGTATAATTTTCCACTTTCGAAATAAGCATTTGCAATGCCGCTGTCCACAACGACTGCTCCCAGATTGCCCCAAGCGAGTTTTCCCTTCATGTCCATTTTTAATGATCCATTGTCCCAATATTCTTTAAACGTTTTTGGGAAATCAACGTCTTTTATCAATGTTCCTTCATTATTCCATTCTTTTCTTGTGAAAGAAGAATCTGGTTTTACGATGATTTGTGCAACAAGCAATCCGTTTTCGTTGAATTGTTTTTTTTCTCCTGTTGAAAGAACGAAATTTCTGTTGTCGCGGGTTATAGTTCCTTTTTTTTCAAATTCAATTTGACCATTGTCGTGATAAGTTCGCACGAGTTCAATTTTATCTATGTCTGAATAGTGGACTTCTGTTTCCGGGTTTCCGTTCAAATTGTATTTTTTTGAAATGCCTTTTTTGGGCTCCAATTCCCCGGTTTTGTCAGCGACCATTTCCCCTTCAAAAGAATAGCTGAGGTTCCCGTCTTTGACGGAGTAAAAGGTTTTTCCCATCTTCAGGTCGTAATTGTCCTGGCCGCCAAGTGAATCGTAGGCGATGGAGGCTATCGGTTTGTATGTGTTTCCCTCCAGTTTAAACAGACTGTCGATTTGGTTGTTTTGGATAACGTAATAGTATTCTCCGGGGATGGAGTCAAAAGTTTTCTTGAATGTCGTTTGAGCGAATGTCGGTAATCTTGCTTCAAGGGAGTCGGCTGCGGGTGTTCCGGCTTTAATCAGGGCCTGTCTTTTCGGTTCGGTATTTTTCTCGGAAGACGAATTGGAACCCGCGCAACAGATGAGTAATGCTGTGGCAAATAACGATACGAGTTCCTTGCAAAAGGATTTCATTGGTGCTCTCCTCCAAAAAGGTGTTTTTTTCCTCTTTAAAAATAATTTTAAAATGTTTTGATTTTGCCACAATGCGCGCCTTTTGCTAAATTTGAACCCGAAAATTTAACGCCTTGTGGTCGGTAGAGGTTCAAGCAGATTCACTGTCTACTTTCTACTTCCTACTGCCTACTATTTAGAGGTAAACATGTTTCGTGAAGTAAAGAAAGAAGAGACCTTCCCGCAGATCGAAGAGCGTGTTCTTGCTCTGTGGGACAAGGACGAAAGCTTCAAGAAGTCGCTTGACAGCCGTCCGGAAACTGAACCGTACACTTTCTACGATGGCCCTCCGTTTGCAACGGGCCTTCCGCACTACGGTCACCTGCTTGCCGGTACCATCAAGGATATCGTTCCGCGTTACTGGACCATGAAGGGCAAGAAGGTTCCGCGCGGTTTCGGTTGGGACTGCCATGGCCTCCCCATTGAATCTCTCGTGCAGAACGAACTCGGTCTCGCGGGCGTTGCCGAAATCCAGAAGCTCGGTGTCGATAAGTTCAACGAAACTTGCCGCGGCAAGGTGCTCAAGTACACCAGCGAATGGAAGAAGACCGTTCGCCGCATGGGCCGCTGGGTGGACTTCGACAAGGGCTACAAGACCATGGACAAGAACTTCATGGAATCTGTGTGGTGGGTGTTCAAGCAGTGCTTCGACAAGGGCCTCATCTACCAGGGCTACCGCA
>JAEERM010000164.1 GCA_016285835.1 Fibrobacter sp. | reverse complement strand
GTAACTGCAGGATTGCTACGATATTCTGGCAGAAATGTTGCCATCCTATTGAATGCGTTAAAAATAACTTAAAGGCAGTGGTTTAACAATTACTTATTTGCTATACACTATATGCCTAAAAAGCATAACAAGCCATAGTAAATAAGTATTTGCTATTGCAAGGCGTTTTAGTTATATTATGAGCGTAAAGGGAGATGCTTGCGGGCATGACAATCCCGAAGGAAGATTATTATGAAAAACGTTCTAGTGATTTCGAGCAGTCTGCGTGCCAAGAGCAATTCCGAGACCTTGGCGCAGGAATTTGCGAAGGGTGCCGCCGAGGCGGGCAACAAGGTGGACTTCGTTTCGCTGCGGGGCAAGAAGATTGCTTTCTGTACGGGTTGCCTCGCTTGCCAAAAGAAGGGCAAGTGCGTCATCAATGACGATGCAAACGCTATCGCTACGAAGATGAAGAAAGCCGATGTCATCGTGTTCGCCACGCCGATTTACTATTACGAGATGAGCGGTCAACTCAAGACCTTGCTCGATCGTGCCAATTCCCTTTATACGAGCGATTACAAGTTCCGCGAAATTTACCTTCTCACATCCGCAGCCGATACCGACAAGAAGGCGATGAATATCGCGAAGCGCGGCATCAGCGGATGGATTGCCTGTTTTGACGGAGTGAAGTTCAAGGGTGGCATTTGCGCTACGGGTGCCGAGAATCCCGGCGATGTCAAGGAACGCACTACACTTTTGAAGAAAGTGTACGCGATGGGAAGTAAAGTTTAACAACAAGGAGATAAATCATGAAATCCAGATTCTTAAAAGCGGCGTTTGCCGTGGTTTCCGCATGCACCCTGATGGCGTGCTGCCCCGAAAAAGACCCTTCGACAGGCTCAGAGACCTTATCGACAACAAAGCCCACAACAGAAGCCGCACAACCGGAGAAAGATATGAACAAGCTTAACCTCACCGCCGAATGGGACAAGGTATTCCCCAAGAGCGACAAGGTCGAACATTCCAAGGTCACTTTTAAGAATCACTTTGGCATTGAACTCGCCGCCGACATGTTCGTGCCCAAGGACACGAGCCTCAAGGTGAACGGCAAGTTCCCCGCGATTGCAGTCTCAGGCCCGTTCGGAGCCGTCAAGGAACAGTCCAGCGGCCTTTACGCCCAGCAGATGGCGGAACGCGGATTCCTGACCATCGCATTCGACCCGAGCTTCACCGGCGAATCGGGCGGCGAGCCGCGCTACATGAACAGCCCGGACATCAACACCGAAGACTTCATGGCGTCCGTGGATTTCCTCTCGACTCGCGACAACGTTGACCCGGAACGCATCGGCATCATCGGCATTTGCGGCTGGGGTGGCATGGCGATTAACGCTGCCGGCATTGATACCCGCGTAAAGGCGACGGTTGCTTCGACCATGTACGACATGAGCCGCGTCACCGCCAACGGTTACTTCGACCAGGCAAACAACGCCGACGCCCGTAACGAAGCCCGCAAGGCTCTGATGGCCCAGCGCACCAAGGATTTCAAGAACGGCACCTACGACCTGGCTGGCGGCGTGGTGGACCCGCTCCCGGACGACGCACCTTACTTTGTCAAGGATTACTACGCCTACTACAAGACCCCGCGCGGCTACCACAAGCGTTCCCTCAACAGCAATAAGGGCTGGGCCGCCTCCGCAGGCACCTCGCTCCTGAACACGAAACTCCTCGCATACGCCGACGAAATCCGTAACCCGGTGCTCATCATCCACGGCGAAAAGGCCCACAGCCGCTACTTCGGCGAAGGCGCATTCGAAAAGATGACCGGCAAGAAGGCGAACGTCCCCGCAAAACTTGACGCCACCAAGAACTGGAGCAAGACCGTCGGCAACAAGGAACTCCTCGTCATCCCCGGAGCCTCTCACGTGGACCTCTACGATGACGTGAACGGTAGAATTCCCTACGACAAGATGGAAGAATTCTTCAAGACGAACTTGAAGTAACTTGACTGATGTCATCCCCGCGTAGGCGGGGATCTCCTTTTTATTATTGAATTAAATTTTTCAGAGAGTTTTTATGAAAGGACGTATCCTATACATTGTCATTTTATTGCTGTTCGCTGCTTGCTCTTCTGACGCGTCGTCTGTCAAACCGTCGCAACCTGAAACCCAGACGCCAAAATCGTCCGCCAGTAAAACGCCCGGCGCAGTACCAACAAGTTCATCCGCCCAAACGGAGGCTCCCGTGAAACTCAAGATTCATGTGAACGACACCACCTTCACGGCGACGCTCGAAGAAAATTCCTCGGCCAAGGCCTTCGCCGAATTCCTCTCGCAGGGCGACCTCACGCTCAATATGCACGACTACGGCAGTTTCGAGAAGGTGGCCGACCTGCCGCGCAGTTTCCCGCGTAACGACAAACAAATCGACACCGACGCAGGCGACATCATCCTTTACCAGGGCAACTCCATCACCATTTACTACGACAAGAACTCCTGGAACTTCACGCGCCTCGCCCGTATCGACAACGTGAACAAGAAACGCCTCCAGCAGATCCTCGGCAAAGGGAACGTGAAGGCGACATTTTCGGTGGAATAAACAGCGAAAGCTCTAACATTTTACGTTTCATCCATGATTCTCCTAATAGTTCTCGCTGTAGCGTTTGCCTTTGGTACATGCTAAAAAAAACTTCTTGAAATGCAAATGCAAGAACATAATTGCACAGTGTGCAAAATAAGCGAAAGAATGTATAACTATGTCTATTTATGAAAAAAGACTTGACTTAGAGTAGACTCAAAGGTTTATATTATCTATAAAAGGAGACGTGTTATGGAAAGAATCAGGTTGAACGACGGTGTCGAAATTCCGGCAGTGGGATTTGGCGTATTCATGATTCCGAACGGTGGCGAAACTTACCGTGCCGTGCTGGACGCACTCAAGGCGGGGTACCGACATATCGATACGGCAGCCGCCTATATGAATGAAAGCGATGTAGGCAAGGCCGTCCGCGATTCGGGTATCAAGCGCGACGAAGTCTTTATTACAAGCAAGCTCTGGCTGCAGGATTATGGCTACGATGCGGCCAAGAAAGGTGTCGATACATCCCTCAAGAACCTGGGCATGGATTACATGGACCTTTACTTGCTGCACCAGCCTTACGGTGATGTCGAAGGGGCTTGGAAGGCTTTAGAAGAAGCAAAGGAAACGGGAAAAATTCGTTCTATTGGCGTAAGCAACATGACGCCGAAAATTTGGAACAACTTTGTGCCTCGCTTTTCGACAATTCCAAGCGTGAACCAGGTGGAATGCAACCCCTATTTCCAGCAGAGTGAACTGCGCAAGATTCTTGACCCGCAAGGCGTCAGGCTGGAAGCATGGTATCCTCTGGGACACGGTGACAAGGAGTTGCTTGCCAGCGAGATTGTCGTTGCGCTGGCAAAAAAATACGGCAAGAACGCAGGGCAGGTGATTCTCCGGTTTGAAATCCAGAGCGGAGTCATCGTATTGCCCAAGTCTACCAACCCGGAGCGCATCAAGGGGAATCTTGATATCTTCGACTTTGAACTCTCCGAAGGCGAAATGGAGCAAATGAGGGCTTTGGACAAGGGGAAAGGGACCCACGATCCGGAAGCTCCCGGCGTGGGCGAAATGCTCCTGAATAATTACAAGATTCACGAGTAAAATGTAATGGGTTTTATTCGCTGTATGTTGAATACGTTGTTTGCTGCGGCTTTCCTGATGTCGCCGGTCGTTGCTGCGTCCGATGACGAATCCCAAATCAAGGCTCTTTATGGGCAGATGTGCAAGGCCATGGTCCAAAAGGACATGGCTACTATGAACGAAATCCATGACGATGATTTTCAGCTTGTGCACATGACCGGTTCTCGCATGAACAAGAAGGAATATCTGGATGCTGTCAAGGATGGAACACTTAACTACTATTCCATGGAACATGACGAAATTTTTGTGACTGTGGATGGCGACAGTGCAACGCTCAAGGGCAAGAGTCGGGTAAATGCGGCTGTTTATGGCGGCGGACGCCACACCTGGCGTTTGCAACAGGATATGAAACGGCAAAGGGAACGTGAAGGCGACATTCTCGGTGGAATAAACGTTTTCTTGTCACCTCAAGAAAAAAAACAATAATTCCCTTGCTTTTCAAAAATAATGTTTGTATATTTACGAACAACAAACAGGAACGAAATGGCCCAAAAAAGCAAATACTGTGAAGAAACCGAGACTTTGGCGAGGTATGCCAAGGCTTTGGCGCATCCCGCACGCATAAGTATCATGCAGTTCTTGGCCAAGCGCAATACCTGCTATTTTGGCGATATCCACGAAGAACTGCCCATTGCGAAGGCCACGGTTA
>JAEERM010000163.1 GCA_016285835.1 Fibrobacter sp. | reverse complement strand
AAGTGGGCAACAGGGGTCTCTCTTACGAAGAACAGCGTTCCCAGATGACGATGTGGTCTATTATGGCTGCCCCCATCATGATCAGTTCCGACGTGCGCAACATGAGCAACGAGACCAAGGAACTCTACCTGAACAAGGACATGATTGCCATTAACCAGGATTCCCTGGGCGTTCAGGGCCACCGCATCTCCGACAAGCAAGGCAAGCAAGTTTGGACCAAACCCTTGAAAAATGGCGATATCGCTGTGGCGCTTCTCAACAATAACAACTCTACCCAGACCGTTGAATGCGATTTTAAGGACATTGGCGTAGAAGGCGAAGTGGAAGTCCGCGATGCCTGGAAAAAGAAGGACCTGGGCCCGGTTTCCCACGTTTCTATTGAACTCCCGGCTCACGGCTCTGCACTGCTCCGCTTGATTGTCCAGCCGGTTCCGCGCAAACCGTTCAAGGGCGAAGCTCTCGCCATTCCGGGCAAGATCGAAATGGAAGATTTCGATGTGAACGGCGTGGGGCAGGGTAACACGAGCTACAGCGAAAGCGATGCCGAAAATCATGGCGATAGCGATTACCGCGAAGGTACGGGCGTTGACCTTTACAAGAAGGCGACCGGCGTCATTGTCGGTTACAACCAGGCGGGCGAATGGCTTGAATACACCGTGAAGGTTGCCTCTACCGGCACTTATGTCATGAGTGCCGCGGTTGCTTCTGCCAACAATACCTCGAGCTTCCAGCTCTCCGTGGACGGCAAGAACATCACCGAAGAAATTGCTGTGCCACAGGCAACATCTGGTGAAGACAATTATGATGAGTACAATGTGGTTGAAGCCGAAGTGAACCTGACCGAAGGCGAACACATCCTGCGCTTTACGGTAACCGGCGACTGGATGGACATCGACTACATCAACTTCATTGATAAGGAAAAGGCCGGAGAGGCTTCGACGCCTGAGCCCGGAACAGAGGTGGAACTCCGTCTTAACAAGGTGAATTTTGTGCGCAGTTCTACCGAACCTCTCCAGGTGTTCAGTATGACGGGCAAGTTCTTGGGCCGTTTGGAAATGCAGGGTGGGCAATCGGCTCGTGAAATGTCCGAGAATTTGCGTCGTGCAGGATTTGCTCAGGGTGTGTACCTCGTGCGTGGCAGCGGAGTTACCCAGCGAGTACGTGTAGACGGTAAATAGGAGTTAGGATCTAGAGGCTAGGATCTAGAGGCTGTGAGGTCGGCGCATTGCGCCTTTGAGGTCGTCGGGTTTGTCATTCGCAGACGCATGACTCGTCGGCTCAGCCATGCCGAGACGCAAGCGTTTTGGCATGGCATTCGCCTTGGTTGTCATTGCGAAGGGCGTTTAGCCCTGAAGCAATCTCCGTTAGAGAATCTAGAGGTTAGAATCTAGGGGCTAGGGAGAAATATCACGGCTTCGCCGTCTTATATTGACGCACGAAGTGCGTGATTCTTTTCACTAGCCTCTATTCTCTAGTCTCTCAAAGACTCACTGTTCATCGCTCGCGCCTCGAACCCCGAGCCTCTAACCTGAAGGATGGTGAATGATGTTTGGTGATTTTCTTGGGCGTAGCGCCTGCGCTGCCCTTGTTGCTCTTGGCGTGTCTTTCACGCAGAGCTTCTCGCAGGATTTGCTTTATTCCGACATGTTCGCGCTAGGCGACGTGCAACTGCTTGGCGGCCCCTTGAAGGACCGTCAGGATTTGAACGTAGAAACGCTTCTCAGTTACGATACGGATAAACTAATTGCTCCGTTCTACGAAGAAGCGGGCATGAGGCCGAAGGCAACCAAGTTTTCGAACTGGGCGGGGCTTGATGGCCATGTGCTGGGCCATTACCTGAGCGCCTTGGCAATGCACTATGCGGCTAGTGGCGACGAACTGGTGAAAGAACGCCTGGAATACGTGCTGAACGAGCTCAAGACGATTCAGGACCAGAATTCCAAGGAAGCGAATTTCAAGGGCTATATCAGCGGCGTGCCGAACGGCAAAGCGATGTGGCTCAAGTTCAAGAACGGCGATGCGGGTGCCCAGAACGGTTATTGGGTGCCGTGGTACAATATCCACAAGCTCTATGCGGGCTTGCGCGATGCCTACATCTATGCGGGTTACGATCAGGCAAAGGACATGTTCCTCGCATTGTGCGACTGGGGACTCACGATTACGGGAGGACTCAACGATTCTAAGATGGAATCGATGCTCGGCACGGAACACGGTGGCATGGCTGAAGTTTATGCCGACGCTTATGCGCTGACCAAGGAAAAGAAGTACCTGGACGAAGCCAAACGTTGGGCTCACAAGTGGCTTTTGAATGCGATGGCGGCCGGGAATGACAACCTCACGAACGTACATGCAAATACGCAGGTCCCGAAGGTCGTGGGCTTTGCGCGCATTGCAGAACTTACGAACGACGAAACTTATGTGAAGGGCTCCAAATACTTTTGGGATCGGGTTGTGAACAAACGAAGCATTGCGATTGGCGGCAACAGCATTTCGGAACATTTTCCGTCTTTCGACAACCACAAAAAATATGTCGAGGAACGCGAAGGGCCCGAATCGTGCAATACCTATAACATGCTCAAGTTGACGGAACGCCTGTTCAATATGGATCACAGTGCCAAACAGGCAGATTTCTACGAGCGTGCACTTTTTAACCATATCCTTTCGACAATCCACCCGGAGCACGGCGGCTATGTGTACTTCACTCCTGCAAGGCCGCGCCATTACCGCGTGTATTCCAAGGTGAATGCGGCCATGTGGTGCTGCGTGGGCTCGGGCATGGAAAACCCCGCGAAATACTCGCAGTTTATCTACACGAAGGACGGTGACGACCTTTACGTGAACTTGTTTGCCGCATCGAACCTGAACTGGAAAGACAAGAAGGTGACTATCAAGCAGGAGACTGCCTTCCCGAAGGGCGAAAGCGCAAAGTTTACCGTTACAGGTAGCGGCAGTTTCGATATGAAAATTCGCCATCCGTACTGGGTGAAGGAAGATGCCTTCAAGGTCATCGTGAATGGCGATACTGTCGTGAAAAAATCGGAGCCGTCGAGCTATGTTTCAGCCGGTAAGTCTTGGAAGTCGGGCGACGTAATCGAGGTGCTGTTCCCGATGTACACGCATGTGGAAGACCTCCCGAACGTTTCTGATTACGTGGCGCTTTTGCATGGCCCGATTGTGCTTTCGGCAAAAACGGGGACGGATGGCTTGACAGGCCTCGTTGCCGATGACGGGCGCTGGAGCCATATTGCTTCGGGTGCGTTGCAGTCCCTGGATCAGGCCCCGATGCTTGCGAGTGAAAAGAAGGATATTCCCTCGAAGGTGGAACCTGTGAAGGGCGAACCGATGCACTTCAAGGCCCCGTATTTGTTTGCGAACAAGAAGGATGCGAACTTGTTGCTGGAACCGTTCTACGAAGTGCATGATGCGCGCTACATGATGTATTGGATGGTGCTTACCGACCCCTCTATCCTTGAACGCTTGCAGAAAGAACAGGAAGAAGCGCTTGAACTGGATAACAAGACTGTAGATAAAGTAGCGCCCGGCGAGCAACAGCCCGAAGCGGATCACCAGATGAAGTGCGAAAATTCAAACTCGGGAACGCATCAGGGAGAATTCTATCGCGATGCTGGGCAGTGTTCTGGCGGGAGCGGTGGTTCTATCAGCTATCTGCTCGAAACCAACAGCGAAGATTCCCTGACTCTCATGGTGCGTTACTGGGGGAACGAAAGCTGCACCCGCACCTTCGACATCATGATTGACAACGAAAAACTCGTGACCGAGAACATTGTGGACAAGTGGAAAAAGGACGAGTTCGTGAACGTGAAGTACCCGATTCCAGACAGCATGGTGAAAGGCAAGAAGGAATTCCGATTGACGTTCAAGGCGGAATCGGGCATGGTGGGCGGAATCTTTGGCGTGCGTTTGCTGCGCAACAAGCCGAAGCCCGAAGTGAAAGATACTGTGGCGACTACGGCCACTGCGATGACTCCCGTGCGTCCCGACTTGCGTGCTCGCATATATGGTGGAGAGTTGCAACTTGAGGCGGGTACACCTCTTTCGTTGGGCTATACCGTGAGAATTTTCTCGATGAACGGCCGCTTGGTGAAATCGCAGGCGCTCCCGGCAGGGCAAGCCTCTTTTAGAATTAACATTGCCGACATGAAAAACGGAACGTATGTTTTGAGAATCCAGCGCGACGGTTACAGTTACGCTACGACGCTGTTCCGAAAATCGGGACATTGATAACTTGTCCATGGGAACTTCTTTTTGGGGGTTCCTTTTTTGTTTTGGGGAAGGTATCTTTTTTACTGGCAATATGAGGATGTTTGTATGAAAGCAGGAATAGTTTTTGCTTCTATTTTTTCGTTTGCGGTGAGTTCCTTTGCGGTCACGAGCCAGTTCCGTGGCGTCAACTGGGCCG